>CAZOYZ010000612.1:0-3160 GCA_964584045.1 uncultured Prolixibacteraceae bacterium
TTTTATTGTCCCAAGTGAAGTCTGTCCAGTTTTCTTTTTCGTGTATATAGATTTCCATTCTCCGCATATTATGCAATAAATATACATCTTATTCTCCGCAAATGAAACTTTCTCCGCAAAACATGCTTGAATTACTGGATTACAGCTATTAATCTCCGCACTGTCGTTTTTTTTTTGCTTGGCCATAAGCACACGGTGTACGGGCTGCGGTACTATCACCATCTGCTGGGAATGAACAAAATTGCCATTGCTTTGCCTTCGCTGAAGAAAGACAGCAAACTGCCGGTCATCCTGGACCAACAGGAGTTGAAGGAACTTTTTGCCGCGCCAACGCTCCCTGAAACAACGAGTGGTGCTCACGCCTATCCCGCGGGTGTTGTTCAACCGGGAACAATCGCCGCGCATTGCACGCCGCTCATGTTCCTTCTATGTTGTAACAGGCCCGGGAGCAGAGCCGGTAATGACAAAGTTGGTTCGTTTGGTAATAGAGGTATCGATGTCAGCTCCGAGCTTCCTTACCAATTCGGCTGCTTAGTTTAAGAAGTTAGATTCAAAGGCATTATAAGACATTTGACTATAAAAATATAAAATACATTCAACAATAACGTATCATTTAGTTGGATTTTTGCGATCGTAAAGCTTAAGTTGGTAATTTCACCGCTTCACGAAAATATCATCCCATTAATAATATTATTGATTATAAATATCAGTGAATTGATATAAATTGTTTATTTTTGAGTCAACGAATTGATATTAATTGAAAGATTATGGAAAACCTTGTTCGTCGGTTTTATGAAAAATATGCACAGGTAAGTACGGAATTTGTTCGTGACTTTATCAAACAGGTTGATTGGAGTAAAAGGTTTATCGGGATAAAAGGCAGCAGGGGAGTTGGTAAAACAACATTCCTTTTACAATATATCAGGTTGAATTATAAGCCCAATGAAAAAGTACTGTACGCAAGTCTGGATAATTTGTTCTTTACAGAAAACAGGCTGTATGATTTGGCTGATACTTTCTATAAGAAAGGCGGAGAATTGCTTGTTCTCGATGAAGTACACAGATACCCGACGTGGTCCATTGAGCTGAAGAACATGTATGATGATTTTCCCGAATTGAAGGTCGTCTTTACAGGTTCTTCCTTGTTGCAAATCACGAAAGCAAAGGCTGACCTTAGCCGTAGAACCGTCATGTATGAAATGCCGGGGTTGTCATTTCGGGAGTTTCTCCAATTTGAAAAGATTGCTTCGTTCCCGGTAGTATCTGTCAACGACATTTTTGAAAATCATGTCCAGCTCTCTATTGACATTTCTGCCAGAATAAGACCACTTGAACATTTAGAAAAATATTTAGTCTATGGTTACTATCCATTTTACAAGGAGAATATTTCTGCATTTCATCAGAAGTTACACGAAACCATTCAGGTTACCCTCGAAATAGACATCCCTCAATATGAACAGGTCCAGACGTCCAACATTATTTACCTGAGAAAGCTTTTACAGATTATATCAGGTTCAGTTCCTTTTAAGCCGAACCTGAACTCGCTTAGCCAGCGCACCGGAATAAGCCTCAATACAATGAAGCAGTATTTGAAATATTTATCAGACGCTAATCTGTTGTCCTTGCTTTATGTCCCGGAAAAAGGAATCAACAGCCTGAATAAGCCGGAGAAGATATACCTCCAAAATACGAATCTGATGCATTCGCTTGCCAGCAGGAATGTAGAGGCTGGTCATATTCGCGAGACTTTCTTTATGACGCAGACACAACTGGTTGCTAAAGTAAACGCCACTCTCCAGGCTGATTTTCTGATCAATGGGAAATATCTTGTGGAGGTTGGAGGTAAAAGCAAGCAGCAACACCAAATTGCCGGTGCGGCCGATGGATTTATCGTGAAAGATGGTATTGCAATTGGAAATAACAACATTATCCCCTTGTGGCTGTTTGGTTTTTTGTATTGATCTGAAGATAGTCAGCGTTCTTATTTTTTCCGGTGGTAATGCAACTGTACTAATCCGGTATCGAACGTTTATAAATACGCAGTAACCTGTTTGCAAGTTCCATTGGCTTCGAGGTCGTACAATTGTAACTGATTACCATGGTAAGATTTTCCGACGGGCAGTATCCCATCCAGTGTTTGTAACCAAAGATCGTACCTGTATGGCCCCACATCGGAGGATCTGTCTTGTACATGATCCCTAATCCATATTCTTCACAGTCCTCACCCGGAGCAGGGATTGTTTCCATTCGCAGAACCTGGGTTTCCGGCTTCAGTAAGGTTCCCTTATATAAATGTTCGACCCATGACTTCAGGTCATATATATTTGAGACCATACTTCCGGCGCCGCCCGAAAAAGAGGGATCCAACAGTTCGGAGACATCGATCGGATCTCTGGTCGTTTCGCTGTCCCACTCGTAACCGTGGATAAAAGGAGTTGGCATCATCCGGTCAGTTGGATAAAACGTGTTCTTAAGGTTCAGGGGTGTCAGAATCCGTTGCGTTATTTCATCTCCGATTGAATGTTCCGTAAGTTTCTCAATGATGTATGACACGAGTATCGTATTGGAATTAGAATATTTAAAGCCGGTCCCCGGCGAAAAATAGTACGGGTTATCCGCTGCGATATGAATGAATTCCAGATTATTCCATTTTTTAAGCATATCGCTCATCACCTGTTCATTGTATCCAGGCGATGTGGAGAAATCATAGATACCGCTGGTGTGATTACAGAGCATGCGTACACTTACGTTGTCAGCCTCCGGAAAATCAGGCAGGAATTTGCTCAGTTTGTCTGACAGGCTGAGTTTACCTTCTTCAATAAGCTGCAGCAGAACAGTATAGGTGAAGGTTTTGGTAATACTTGCAATCCGGTATTCCATAGAAGGGTCAGGTTTCTCTCCTGTCGAAACATTCGCCGTCCCCTTTCCCACTACCCAGGAAAGATTGCGATTCGGAGCCCATATACCAATGATCATACCCGGTATACCTGAATTTGTCAGCACAGAGTCACTCACGTTCTCCCATTCGGTAATGATTTCATTATTTATGGATTCCGTTTCATTGTTTTTGTCACATGAGATCAGGAACAGCAATATCCCCAAAAAAGTAACGGCTAATGATAATTTCTTCTTTTTCATATTGATATATAAATGGTATTGT
>CAZOYZ010000613.1:0-3159 GCA_964584045.1 uncultured Prolixibacteraceae bacterium
TGTGCTTTTTCGTCTCCGTGCACCCGTGGCAAGATGGTCAGCAGACTGTCGGCTTGCTGCTCAGCCTGCACATTAAAGCTGGAAATACAAAGAAAGAATACAACCAGTTTTTGCATATTTCAGAGGCATTGATTACACAGAAGCTGATGAGCGATCTGTTCACATGCAAGACCATACCCGTGTATCTACGTTCCTCCCGGTATTATTCCTTTAATCCGCCATCTTTTTCTCCCTGATCCATTCGCGCGCATCAACAAAGGCCTTAATCCAGGGAGTAACCTCATCGTCCTTCCGCTCGGCCGGGTAACAGGGCCATTGCCATGGCTTGAACGACCGCTCTATATGGGGCATCATCGCCAGATGGCGACCGTCTTTCGAACAAATGGCAGCTGCATTAAAATCAGACCCATTGGGATTCCCGGGATAAAAATCATAACAGAACCTGTACGGAATAAGATAATCGTTCTCTGCATAAGGAAAGCTAAACCTTCCTTCGCCGTGAGCGATCCATGCTCCCAGTCTCATCCCGGCAAGCGACCTGAGCATCACTGAATTATTTTCAACGATATCCACGTTCACAAAGGCTGATTCAAATTTGCCCGAAGAATTATGCAGCATTTTCGGCATCTTTTCATGCTCAGGATAGACCAGGCCCAGTTCAACCATAAGCTGGCATCCGTTACATACGCCAAGGCTGAGCGTGTCATCCCTCCTGTAAAAATTTTCCAGGGCCACGCGTGCCTTTTCATTATATTTAAATGCACCCGCCCAACCTTTGGCTGAACCAAGTACATCGGAATTGGAAAAGCCCCCGACAAATACGATCAGGTTTACATCTTCGAGGTTTTCACGGCCCGATATCAGATCGGTCATATGAACGTCTTTCACATCCAGACCGGCCAAATACATCATATAAGCCATTTCCCTGTCTCCGTTCACTCCCTTTTCCCGGATGATCGCAGCATTTACCCCACTCGGTCTGCAGCGTTTAAGATCGATGCCAAAATCGAGAGCCCGGCCTGAAAAATCTTTGAAGTCATAGCACAGCACATTACGCTTATAATTCCTGAAGCGCTCAAGCGCCAGTTCTTCTCCGCTCTGTCTCCGGTCAAATAAATAGGATGTCTTGAACCATAACTCCCGCAGCGAATCAATATCCAACCGGTATTCGTGCCCAAAGCTGACAATTCTGATTTCCCGGCCGGCAGACGGAATACCTATCTTCACAAAATTCAGCCCCCTTGCAGTGAATACTTCCTCGATCTTTTTATCGTCATCTGCCTGAATCACAACAGCCGGATTCTCATTAAAGAAGACCTTCACCGGATCCTCTTCTCCTAACCCTGTCAGATCCAGATCCAAACCGCCACGCGTATTGCTGAAACACATTTCGAGCAGCGTAGTAATCAGCCCGCCCGAGGCGACATCGTGACCGGAGAGGATAAAGCCATCTTCGATAAGCTCCTGGATCGTATTAAAAGCCTTTACAAAATAGGCAGGATCGGCAACGGTGGGCGCTTGCTTTCCAATTTTGTTGATCACCTGGGCAAAAGCACTTCCCCCCAACTCCAGGGAAACGGATGAAAAATTCAGGTAATACAATGGTTTTGAAGAATCATTGATCACCACGGGTTCAACTACTTTTTTGACATCAGTCACTTCGCCGGAAGCCGAGATAATGACAGTCCCCGGCGCATAAACCACGTCATCGGGATATTTTTGTGTCATTGACATGGAATCTTTGCCCGTGGGAATATTTACACCCAACGCACAGGCAAAATCACTTGCAGCTTTCACGGCCTGATAGATCCTGGCATTTTCACCCGGATTCTTTGCCGGCCACATCCAGTTCGCGCTTAACGACACGCTCCTGATCTTGTCAGGCATAGGAGCCCAGACCATGTTGGTCAGTGCTTCGGCGATCGATAAAACGGAACCTTTTGCCGGATCGATCAGACCGGCAACAGGCGCATGCCCCACTGACGTAGCCAGACCCCTGACACCCTGATAATCGAGCGTGATCACTCCCACGTTGTTCAAGGGCAGATGGAGTTCTCCTGCTCCCTGCTGTTTGGCTATCCGTCCGGTTACAGAACGGTCAACCTTGTTGGTCAGCCAATCTTTACAGGCAACCGATTCAAGCTGAAGAACATTTTCCAGGTAATTTTCGATCTGGCCGGGATCATAGGCCAGACCGGCGAACCTGACAGGTTCTGACGTATCGGTCAATATCGTTTTAGGAGGATTTCCGAACATGTATGCCAATTGCCAATCGATCGGCTTTTCGCCGGTTTTGGAATTTTTAAAGGTAAACTGCATATCACCGGTGGCTTCACCGATGATATACATCGGCGAACGTTCGCGTTCAGCAATCCTTCCAAGCAGGGCTGCGTCATTTTCGCGGATCACCAGTCCCATCCGTTCCTGTGATTCATTGCCGATGATCTCTTTCTGTGATAAAGTCGGATCGCCAACCGGAAGGCCCGCGGTATCAATGATACCACCTGTTTTTTCTACCAGTTCCGAAAGACAGTTCAAGTGACCGCCGGCACCGTGGTCATGAATGGAAATGACCGGGTTTTCGTCCATTTCGGCAAGCGCTCTGATCGTGTTGTAAACCCTCTTTTGCATTTCAGGGTTGGCCCGCTGAACTGCATTTAATTCGATTGCATTTTTGTACTCGCCGGTAGCTACGGACGATACGGCTCCTCCTCCCATTCCAATGCGGTAATTATCCCCGCCCAGTAATACAATCTTATCCCCTCTGCCAGGATCTCCTTTCATCGAATCCTTCCTGCTGCCAAAACCAATTCCGCCGGCCAGCATGATCACCTTATCGTATCCGTATTTTTTGCCATGTTCAAAATGTTCAAACGTCAACACCGAACCGGAAATGAGTGGCTGTCCGAATTTATTCCCGAAATCACTGGCGCCATTCGAAGCCTTGATCAGGATCTCTTCGGGTGTCTGGTACAACCACGGTCGTTCATCAGTGGCCTGTTCCCAGGAGCGGGCGTCCTCTGTCCGGGGATAAGAAGTCATATATACTGCCGTTCCCGCTACAGGAATGCTGCCCTTTCCTCCGGCGATACGGTCTCTTATCTCTCCCCCCGTTCCCGTGGCAGCGCCGTTGAATGGCTCTACCGTGGTGGGAAAATT
>CAZOYZ010000614.1:0-3130 GCA_964584045.1 uncultured Prolixibacteraceae bacterium
TATATTTAAACAATACGATATCCAAAAGCGGCCGGTGATCCACCCGTGGATGACCTGTGAAGGGACCCAGACCGACCACTATATCAATTATGACTACGGCACAGGCACCTACTGGCATGGCCACAACATTGCATTCCCCACCGAATTCCTGCACGGCCTTTACGACGGCGGCCTTGGTGCCGGACTGTACGACTTCTGGGAGCTGATGTGGAATAATCCGCGTTCGGCAGGAGGTTTCCTCTGGTCATTTGCCGACGAGGGGGTTGTCCGCACCGACCGGAACGGTGAGTTGGACACCGCCGGCGCGTATGCTCCCGACGGGATCCTCGGGCCCAATCATGAGAAGGAAGGCAGCTTTTACGCAATTAAAGAAATCTGGTCGCCCGTGCGCTTTGAGGAGCGTGATATCACCGCGGCATTCGATGGTAAGCTGAACCTGGAGAACCGCTATCTTTATTCCAACCTCCATACCTGTTCATTCCGGTGGAAGCTCGCTCAGATGCCTGTTCCCGGCGAAAGCAGGCCGTTTCGGACGGTTTCCGGAGCAGCCGCTGCCCCGGATGTTGCGCCGGGACTAAAAGGACAGCTTGTGCTGAATCTGCCGGGCGATTGGGCGGCATATGATGTGCTTGAGGTAACGGCGACTGACCGGACAGGCATGGAAATTTATACCTGGAGCTGGCCCATCGCGCTTCCCGGCGCCGTTGCTGAGCGGATGCTGGTCAGGACCGGCAAGGCTCCGGTAAGGGCCGAAGAAGGCGATTCGGCCGTGGTGATCCGGACAGGCGCCTTTGAGCTGACGATCGGCAACAAAGACGGACTGCTTAAAAAGGTCGTAAACGAAAAAGGTGGAATTCCCTTTAACAACGGTCCGGTGCTGAGCGGCGGGGAAAGCATCTTTAAACGGATGGAGATCAGTACCGGCGGCGACTCCCTGCAACTGGTCTGTTCGTATGAACCGGAATCGCGCATGAAGGAACTGGTCTGGACGGTTTATCCCTCCGGCTGGCTGAAGCTGGACATCAGTTATTATCCTCCGGAATATGATGTTCACTTTGAAATGATGGGCGTCAATTTTTCTTATCCCGAAGACCAGGTCAAATCGGTCAGATGGCTGGGTAATGGTCCCTACCGGGTGTGGAAAAACCGGATGCAGGGCGTGGAACTCGGCATTCATGAGAAAGCCTATAACCGGACCATGACCGGCATTCCGCCACTGGTGTATCCGGAGTTTAAAGGCTACCATGCCAATCTGTACTGGGCGGAGATCCTCACCGCGGGACAGCCTTTGCGGATGGCCTCGGCAACCGAAGATGTGTTCCTTCGCCTGTTTACACCCGATCAGCCTGAAAAGACCTATCACACTGCGCCGGTGTTCCCGGCGGGCGATATTTCATTTATGCAGGGCATTCCGCCCATTGGCACCAAATCGCAGCAGGCCTGGCGCCTGGGACCTTCGGGCCAGAAAAATCAGTTTTTTGATTACGGCCCTTATGACGACTGGCGGCGCCGGTGCAAAAAAATGACGCTGCTTTTTGATTTCTCTGCAAAATAACCCTAAACCGTTAAACTATGCTTCGAATAAAATCCCATCTAATCCTTGTTTTCTGTGCTGCAGGCCTTTTCACTCCGGTGTGTGCCCAGCGTGCGGCGGAAATCTGGGTTTCCTCCGCCGGCAATGATGTCAACCCGGGAAGCCGGGAAAAACCAAAAGCCAGCCTCATGATGGCCCAGCGGCAGGCCAGGGAATTACGCCGCCTGCATGACCCTTCCGTTCGGGAAGGGATCCGGATCATTCTCCGGGAGGGGTATTATTGGCTGGATGAGCCGTTGGTTTTCCGCCCCGAAGACTCGGGGACGGCCGATTCTCCCACAATTATTGAGGCCGCTGAGGGTGAGAACCCGGTGGTCAGCGGTGGCGTGAAAGTCACCGGATGGAAAAAAGCAGCATCCCGTGAGTCCCGTTTCCCGGCTGCGGCAAAGGGAAAACTCCGGAGTGCCGGCATGCCCCGTGAAGGCGGACGGTTGTCCGAGTTCCGCCAGTTTTGGGTGAACGGGAAAAAGGCCGTACGGGCTTCCACTTTTGGTGATGGCTCCTTGCCCCGGATCCTTTCGGCCGACAAGGAAAATGAAATCCTGTGGATACCCGATCCTGCATTCACCATTCAGGATCCCGGGCAGCTTGAACTGGTCATCCATCAATGGTGGGCTGTCGCCAACCTGCGCGTCAAAGCGCTCCGCCGCCAGGGTGACAGCCTTGCGGTAACCTTTCATCAGCCCGAAAGCCGCATTGAATTTGAACATCCCTGGCCTGCTCCCTATATTGACAGGGAGAAAAACAAGAACGGCAATTCCGCCTTTTATTTTGTCAATGCACCGGAGTTGCTGAACCAGCCGGGCGAATGGTATGCCGATTTGGACCAGGGAAAAGTCTATTACTGGCCCCGGGAAGGGGAGGATCTGACAACTGCTGAAGTGATCGTTCCCCGGCTTGAAACCCTGGTGCGGATCAACGGCGCAGCCGACAATCCGGTGCGCCATCTTTCGTTTCAGGGGATCGGTTTCAGCCACACGGGCTGGCTCCGGCCTTCCAAACAGGGACACGTTCCCCTGCAGGCCGGCTTCTCGCTGACCGATGCTTACAACCTGCCGGTTAAAGGCACGCCCGACAAGGCCACGCTTTGCAACCAGGCCTGGGTGGAGCGCCAGCCTGCTGCGGTCTCCGTTCGTTTTGGCAGTGACCTGACCTTCGAAGGCTGCCGCTTTGAACACCTGGCGGCAACCGGACTGGATCTGATCGAAGGGACCTGCCACAACCTGATCAACGGCAACCGCTTTGCCGACATTGGCGGCACCGGTATCCAGGCAGGCTTTTTCGGCGACGGCGCTTTTGAAGCCCATCTGCCTTATGAGCCTGCCGACGGCAGGATGCTTTGCCGGTACGAAACCCTGTCCAATAACCTGATTACCGATGTCACCAACGAGGACTGGGGCTGCCTGGGCATCGCCGTTGGTTTTGCCCACAATATCACCATTGCAAATAATGAGATCAGCGATGTCAATTATTCGGGCATATCGGTGGGCTGGGGCTGGACAAAAACCATCGGCAGCATGAAAAACAACCGGATCA
>CAZOYZ010000615.1:0-3129 GCA_964584045.1 uncultured Prolixibacteraceae bacterium
GGGGCAGGCTTGTCTTTTATGTGGGGCGTTACCTGACCGGCAGTATTCAGCTTCGTTCGAATGTGACCATTCAGCTGGAAGAAGGTGCGGTGCTGGTCGCTGCCCCGTCTGTTTATGAATATGATACCGTTGACGGCGTGAAAGCGCTGATTGTGGCGGAAGCCTGCGACAGCATTGGCATAACCGGAAAAGGTGTCATAGAAGGACAGGGCTCCGCGGTACTGGATCATATCCGTACGCAGGTCCAAAAGGGATATCTGCAGGACGCCCCGGCTCAGGTCAGGCCGGCTTTGATCGCCCTGAAAGAATGTTCTGCGGTGACCATTGAAGGGATCAATCTTTTTGATGCCTGCGGCGATGTCCAATCGTACAGGAACTGCTCCGGCTTAACCGTCAGTGGCATACATGTAAAGAGCGTAGCCACTGACGGCAGCCGCGGACTTACCCTGTCCGGTTGCCGGAATGTCCGGCTGAACGATTCGTTCTTCGATACATCCGGCCGGGAAATCAGTTCGGTGGCCCCATTGGGCGACATCCGGGCGGCCGGCTGCATTAACAAAGAAGGGAAAAAACTTCATCTGTAAAGACACATGCGAAAATTAACTTTTCTGTTTATTGCGCTGGTCCTGATCCCCGGGATTACAGGGGCACAAAAAGCCGATGCCGGCCGCCTCGACTGGTGGCGCGACGCCAAATTCGGGATGTTTATTCATTGGGGCGTGTATTCCCTTTACGGAGGTGTTTACCAGGGACACCGGCAGGCCCGCGGCGATGCAGCCTGGATCCTGAATCGTTGCAAGATACCCGTTGCTGAATATCGTGAAAAGGCCAAAGAGTTTAATCCGCAAGCCTATGACCCCGACGCATGGGCAAAGATGGCCCGCGATGCCGGTATGAAATACCTGATTGTGGGTGCAAAGCACCATGATGGATTTGCGCTTTTTGACAGCAAGGCAACCGACTGGGATGTGGTGGATGCCACGCCTTACGGGAAGGATCTGCTGAAACCCCTGGCTGAAGCCTGTAAAAAGTATGGCATCAGGCTGGGCTTCTATTATTCACAGGCGGTCGACTGGACCCATCCCGGGGGGTCTGCCGCACGCCGACTGATGCGGGAAGGCTGGCCCAATCCTGATTCGACCCGCATCGATCAATATACCAAAGAGCACGACGGGCATTGGGATCCCATTCAGCTGACGGCCACTTTTGATGAGTATGTTGACCGGATTGCCGTTCCGCAGGTAAGCGAATTGCTGACCAATTATGGTGATGTGTCGATCCTCTGGTGGGACTATGCCACACAGATGAAAAGCGCAGAGGGGGCTGCAAAACTGGAAAAGCTGCTGACTCTTCAGCCCGGCATTGTCACCAACGACAGGCTGCATCCGGACTTTCCCGGCGATACGAAGACGCCCGAACAGGCCATTCCCGACCGGCAGACCGTGGATGGACAAAACTGGGAAACCTGTATGACCATGAATGGTTCATGGGGATATAAGGAGTTTGACCATGGATGGAAATCGTCTGAAATGTTGATCCGCAATCTGATCCGCATCGCATCGCGGGGAGGAAATTATTTGCTGAATATCGGGCCCAAACCCGACGGTACTTTTCCGGAGGAAAGCGTAAAACGGCTCGAAGAAATCGGAAAATGGATGAAGGTGAACGGTGAAGCGATTTACGCAACCGAAGCCGGTCCTTTGGGAGACCTGCCCTGGGGAGAATGTACCAAAAAGACCTCCGGAAATAAAACTGTTTTGTATCTTTCGGTCTTTAACTGGCCTGCTGACGGAAAGCTGAGTATTCCGGGAGTGACCAATCGCGTAATTTCCGCGAAATTGCTGGGAACCGGTGAAAGGCTGAAAACAATAAAAACAGAAACAGGTTTGGATGTGCATATCCCTGAAAAAGCTCCGGACCCTGTGGCCGGTGTGATCAGACTGGAGGTCAGCGGCGGGGTGGAAAACAAGAGCGTTTCCGGGTTACTTGCCTCATCCCGGCAGCAGGAAGATCTGACCCGTTATGTCGATCCGATGATCGGAACGAAGGAGATGGGGCACGTTTTTCCGGGAGCGTGTGTGCCTTTTGGAATGGTGCAGCTTAGCCCGGATACCGATACAATACCCTATGCCGTGAATGGCCAGTATAATCCCGAAGTGTACCGGTATTGCGCTGGTTACCAGTACAGTGATCAAACCATTGTCGGGTTCAGCCATACCCATTTCAGCGGTACCGGGCATTCCGATCTATCTGATTTTCTGGTGATGCCTACCGTGGGGAAGCTGCAACTGAATCCCGGGACAGCCGAACATCCGGAGAGTGGTTACCGTTCCCGCTTCAGCCATGAAACGGAAAAAGCTGAACCGGGTTATTACCAGGTGATGCTTGATGACTACGGGATCAAAGCCGAGCTGACGGCGACAGCCCGAACCGGTGTTCACCGCTATACATTTCCCCAAAGCGATGAAGCCCACATTTTGCTGGATCTGAATCATGCCATTTATAATTATGACGGGAAGGTTTTATGGTCGTACGTGCGTGTGGAAAATGACACGCTGATCACCGGCTACCGGATTACCCGCGGCTGGGCCCGGACCAACTACCTGTATTTTGCCATGGCGTTCTCAAAGCCATTTAAAAGCTATGGCTGCAAAAACGATGAGAAGCTGGTCTATAAAGGTTTCTGGCGGCGGTTTGACGAAGAACATAATTTTCCGGAGATGGCCGGAAAGAAATTGCGGACACATTTTGATTTTACAACCGAGGACGGAGAGCAGATCGGCATCAAACTGGCGCTTTCGGCAGTAAGCACGGAAGGAGCTGTTAAAAACCTGCAGGCAGAGGTGCCTGATTTCAATTTTGACCGTGTCCGGGCGAAAGCCAAAGAGCAGTGGCAGAAGGAACTGGCCCGAATCGTGATCGATGCTTCACCCGAAAAAAAGACGACCTTCTATACGGCTCTCTACCATACGGCCATCAATCCGGTGCAGTACATGGATGTAGATGGCCAATACAGGGGACTGGACCATAACATTCATCAGGCCGAGGGATTTGTGAATTACACCGTGTTCTCCCTTTGGGATACTTACCGGGCGCTTCATCCGTTGTTTACGCTGATCCAGCCGGAGC
>CAZOYZ010000616.1:0-3117 GCA_964584045.1 uncultured Prolixibacteraceae bacterium
GTGCCGGCCGGCGTCGTTATTTTCTCCACGGCTTCCACCTTCCGGTCTGTTACCTCGATACGCATGTTGATGGGGATAGGTCCCTGGGTCGTCATCGTGATGGACGCATCCTTTAGTTGCTGGCCCGGCGTGGGATTGGCGGGAAACTCCATATTGGTGGCTTCAATTTTGGCCTCGCCCATCTCGCTCATATTCATCGAACTTAACATGCTCCGCATGTCCAGGTAAAACTGCCCGCCATCGCACCAAACTTCAAAGTTTCCTTTTGCCACCGACTTTCCTTTGGCGTCGAACGACTCGGAGATCACGTCAAGCCGGGTTTTCCCGTCAATGACTTTTTTACCGGCAGTCACCTGCTTCACGGAAGATTTCACCTTCCCGGGTTTGGAGTAGGTCGTCAGAACCAGTTCCGTTCCCGGTTCCGAGGGAAAATAAAAGGTGCAGTCCTGCGCGGAAGCCATCTGGGACCCCGCGAAGATCAGGACAAAACTGAATAACGATACAATACGCATGGTCTTTAAGTTAAGGTTATAAATCAGGATCGGTTACAATTTGATGAACTCCACCCGGCGGTTCCTGGATTTATTCTCGGGCGTGTCGTTAGGTGCCACCGGTTGACCTTCGCCGGCACCTTCCGTTTGCATGCGCGACGCGTCAATACCAAAGATCGCGGTCAGCTCTTTCTTAACCGATTCCGCGCGCCGTCTCGACAAGTCCAGGTTCAGCGCATCGTCGCCGTCACTGTCGGTATGCCCCACGATGTTCACCTTCACACCGGCATTCTCTTTCAGCACGTCGGCAATACTCTTCAGCGTACCGTACGATTCCGGCTTGATGTCCGCCTTGTTGACGTCGAAGGTGATGCCATAGGTCACCAGCCTGCCTTCGGTAATCAGTTTGCTGCGCGTATCGGGCGCTGCCGTCGTGATCTTGAGGTTCGAAACCATGGGAAAACTCTCGCTGTCCCAGCCTGAAAAACGGAGCCGCTCAAAAACGGTACCCTCGTGGATATTGGTCGGCATATCCAGCACCTTCGCACCCTGGTGGTAAATCCGCACCCGCCGTTTCTGGATCCAGATGATCACATGGTTCACCTGCTCCAGCAAAACCGGGTTCTTGCTGCCCTGTCCCGTGATCCACTCCTTGTCGGGATCGTTCCAGTAGCCCTTGGTTTCCCATCCATCTTTTTTGATCGTGATGTGCAGTCCCTTAATCCCCGGGTAAAGATCAGTATTCATCTCCGGTGCCTGTTCGGGGTCTTCCTGGTAAAACGTGAGCGTTTGTCCGTCCCGGTATTCCGCATCCGGAATAATATCGAACTCAAAGATAAAATTCTCGGGCAAGGTGAGCCTTTTGACATAACTGTACACCGCATCGGTCCCGTTCATGTGAAACCAATGCCCTTCCGCGACATTGACCGTCTTCACTTCCCCGCTGCCGTTGGTGGTCCACAAGGCCGGGAAATCACCGATGACATCCTGCGAAAAATCGTCGAAATAAAGAATCTGGTCGCCCGGCACAAAATCGTACTGGGTAACGCTTTCCAAACGCGGCTTCTGCGGAATGGCGGCCACTTGAGGAGACTCCTCCCGCTGCTCTTCCACGGCCTCTTCATCCTCTTCTTCACGCGGTACCTTTTCTTTCGCGTCGTCCTTCTTTTTCTTCTTGAAAAGATTTCCGATCCCTTCTTCAATTTTATCAAATCCGGCATCAATCCCCTGGTCGACCCTGGAATTTGTCCGGTCGGTCGCTTTTCCTTTTGCTGTTTCTTTTGGATCAAGAATCTGGGCATTGCCGGCAAGACAGCATAAGAAAAAACACGCCATCAAGACAATGATCACGTTATGAGTTGTCTTCATACGGTCTGTTTTAATTGTTTTTTACAACCAAAACAAAGGCATTCCATCCAAAAATGATAGTAAAAAACCGACAACGATCAGAAATTAATCCGGTTCTTTCCCGAGAGCATGTTTACGACGGTCAGGTCACGCTTAAAAAAATGATCGGGCGTTTCTCCGGTGATCGCTTTAAAATCTTTAATGAAATGGGTCTGATCGAAATAATTTCCCTCGAAGATGATATCCTGGTAGTCGATGGCGTCGCCGTTCTTTATTTTCTTCCACACCTCATTGATCCTGATAATGCGCATCAGTTTCTTGGGAGTGATCCCGATCCGCTTCAGGAACTTTCGCTGGAGCGTCCTTTCGCAGATGTGAAAACCCTGAGCGATTTTGGAAAGAGGCGTGGTAACCCCGGCTTCCAGGATCCCGTCGTAGATGTCGTCGATCACGTCGGGAGAATACGTGCCCGGGTGTATTGTTTGCACGAACGCTGAAAAGCAGGATATCCATTCTTCGACCGATTGCAGGAGCCGCAGTCTCTGCCACAGCGGATAAAAGAGCTCGTGAGGCAACGGAACATAAAGATGCGGCCGGGGCGAAAGGTCAAGACGCAGGATCCGTGACAACACGGTGGGCCTACAGGTCGCAATGAACGTGTCGTTATCTTTTTTGACCCGCATGACATTGGAGCGCGAAATAACCGGAACAAGAAAAAAAGGCGGAAGAACTTCCTTCACCGGTTTTAGCATGAGCGGAGGGGTCTTGAAATGAAAGACCAGGGAGACATCGTAACGCGGGATAAATTTATCAAGAACATCGGTCTCTGCTTTACAATGTATGCTCTCAAATTGCCTGACAAGCCAGTTCATCCTGGCTCCGGCTTCATGATAGCTGACTTCCATCGCCATACTTCTTCTTTTTCATGACAGTTACGGACTGGAAATACCTTGTCTGAAAATAAAAAGGCAATCCGGAAACCTTAAAAACAAAGATAGCCCATTTCCATTAATTTTCAACCCCCGGGAGAACCGATGAGGAATCCGGCTATCTTTGCAGCTAAACTACACCATATGACACGAAAAACCGCGCTGACCATTTTCTTTATTTCATTTTTATTCTCTGCCTGCGACAGAAAGGGTAAGTATATTTTCAATGAAGGATTGGATCACGGAACAACTTATCACGTGACCTACGAAAGCCCGGATGGCAAAGACCTTCATGATGGTATTGCCGAAACCATGAAAAAGGTGGACGCCTCCTTGTCTACGTTTGACCC
>CAZOYZ010000617.1:0-3097 GCA_964584045.1 uncultured Prolixibacteraceae bacterium
GACATGGAGGGGGAGCCTGTTCCCGGAGCTTCTGTGGTCATTAAGGGGACTGGTAAAGGAACGATATCGAACGCGAACGGTAACTATACGCTGACAGATGTCCCGGGCGATGCAACCCTCGTGATTTCATTCGTCGGGATGAAATCGCAGGAAGTTGCTGTAGCCGGGCAAACGGCGGTCAATGTCCGATTGGAGGATGAAACCATCGGACTGGAGGAGGTCGTGGCTGTAGGTTATGGTGTTCAGCGGCGGTCTGACCTGGCTGGTTCGGTCGGTATCGCTGAGGCGGAAGACATTCTGAAGTCTTCTTCATTCAGTGCCTTGCAGGGCATGAAAGGCAAGGTGTCGGGTGTGAATATTTTCACCAATTCCGGGAATCCGACGGGCGGATCTCGCGTGGTGATCCGCGGGATCAACTCGATCAACACCTCATCCGATCCGTTATACGTGGTCGACGGAGTACAGATGACTGATTTCCAGTATATCAACCCAAACGATATTGAGCGGATCGAGGTGCTCAAGGATGCTTCGGCAGCGGCAATTTACGGTGCCCGTGGCGCCAACGGGGTCATCCTTGTGACGACCAAAAGAGGGAAAGGGGCCGGCGAAGGCGTGAATATGTCGTATGATGGCTGGGTCAGCGTCGGCCTGCTGGCCCGTAAAGTCGATGTGATGAATTCGGACGAGTTCATGGAAATGGAAGAGAAAGGCTTCGCCAACTTTTCAAAGTATGAGTCCAGCCGGCATCTTGCGGGTATGCAGGTTGACCGGTCCGATCCCCTGTTATTCGACAGCAGCGGCAACCCGTTATATAATACCGACTGGCAGGAGGAAGTGACCCGTGTCGCGGTTTCCCATAGTCATCAACTGAATATTCAGCAACAGGGAAAGGGTTCATCAGTCGGTGCTTTTTTGAATTATACCGATCAGCAGGGTATCATGCTCAATAATTACATGAAGCGTATCAACGTGAAAATGACCTACGATGCCGATCCAAAAAAATGGTTATCGACTTCCATCAACATGATGGTGAACCATACCTGGGCAAACGACCTGGACGAGACCGGCGGGGGACAGACAGCGCGGCGGACGATGCTCGAAATGCCGCCCATTCTTCCGGTGAAGTTCCCCGACGGCCGGTGGTCAAACTCCCAGTTTGAGGGAAACCAGTTGAACCTGGGACTTGAGGCCATGTCCAATCCGGTTCATGAACTGAAAACGAGGAAAATGCACCGGTTCAGGACCAAGCTCTTTGGAAATGCCGCGCTGACTTTTCACCTTTTCGAAGATCTCGATCTGAAAACACAGATCGGGGTGGATGCCAATCTCAGGAAAGATAAGAATTACAGCCCCAACGACCTGATCAACATTTCTTCCCCGCTTGGAAGAGCAAATATTTATTCAAACGAAGATTATTACTGGCAGGAGGAAACCTATCTGACTTATAACAAGAATCTGGAGAAGCACCGGATCAATGCGGTGGCCGGTCTTTCCTGGTCAAGATTCACGTTTGCTGACGACAATACCGGAGATGTTTCGGGATTTGCAACCAACTATTTTGGCTACAACAATCTGGGTTCCGGGACAACCCCGTCGGCGCCTTCATCCGGCTGGAGACGCTGGTCAATGAACTCGTATTACCTGCGTGGCAGCTATACCTACAATGATAAATACCTGGCAACAGTGACGGCCCGTGTGGACGGATCATCCCGGTTCGGAAAGAATAATAAATACGCTTTTTTCCCATCGGCCGCCCTGGGATGGATCATATCGAGGGAAGACTTCCTGAGCAATGTGTCCTGGCTGAATAATCTGAAAATCCATGCCAGTTACGGACGCACCGGCAGTACCGAGATCAATCCCTACAGTACAACCGCCACCATCACTTCCGGTACGGTGCTGCTGAACGGCACACGTGCCGCAAGCGCATACATCGCGCAATTGGCGAACCCTGATCTGGAATGGGAAAAGACCAATCAGTTTGATGCAGGCATCAACCTGGCAGCTTTTGACGGCCGGATTAACCTGGAACTCGACTATTATTACAAGCGGACCTCCGATTTGCTGCTGGCCAAGCCTGTTCCTTATACGACGGGATTCAGTTCGGTGGTCGATAATATCGGGGAGGTTTCAAACAGGGGATTGGATATTCTTTTGACTACCCGGAATATCGAGACCGACAATTTCAGTTGGGAAACGACCATCAATGCGAATTTCAATAAAAATAAAATTGAAAAGCTTGGCGAAAACGATGAAGATATCATCACCGATCCCGGTTTTGTCGGCGGGAATGTCATTCTCCGCGTCGGGGAATCGCTTGGTTCATTCTACGGATACAAAAGACTTGGAGTCTGGGGATCCGACGAAGTGGAGGAGGCCGCTGCAGTAGGTGCGGTTCCGGGTGAAGCGAAAAGAAGTGAAGAAAGGGAGATTATCGGGAAAGGCCTGCCTGACTGGACAGGAAGCTTTATCAATAACTTCAGTTATAAGAATTGGGATCTGACGGTCGACCTGCAGTTTGTGTTTGGCGTCGATTCCTGGCAGTTGTTCTTTCACTCGCTCGAAGACCGCAGCGGTATCGCCAACGGTTTGAAGACCATTCTGTATGACGGCTGGACCGCGGATAATCAGAATACGATGATCCAGCAGATCAGACAGCAGAACTACAGCGGGCAAAACAGCGTGTCCGATTCGCATTGGGTGAGCGATGGCTCGTACGTTCGCGGTAACCTGATCCAGTTGGGGTATACCTTCGATAATGCGCTGATGCAAAGCTGGGGCTTTAAAAGGTTGCGTGCGTATTTCAGCGTGAACAATGCGTTTTTGATCGATTCCAAAGATTTTAAAGGGTATGATCCGGAAGCTGTTTCCAATACGAATCAGTTTGGACAAAACATTTTCTTCTTTCAATACCCGAAACCAAGAACCTTTACGTTTGGCGTTAATCTGGGCTTTTAACTAAAATGGAAAAGATATGAACAACAAAATATGCTATTTAATCCTCGTTTTTTCTTCCTTGCTGGCTGCTTCGTGCGATCAATTTCTGGAAGAAGAAAACCGGTCGTCGCTCGACAATGATAACTTTTTTTTAAGTGCC
>CAZOYZ010000618.1:0-3088 GCA_964584045.1 uncultured Prolixibacteraceae bacterium
TGGCGCAAAGGGAATGGTTTACCTGAAATTTAATCATGATGGTACGGTCAAGTCCGCGGTCGATAAATTTTATCCTGAAGAGGAACTGAAAAGCTGGCTGGCAACATGGAATGCGAAACCCGGAGATTTAATCCTGATCCTTTCGGGAGAAAAACTCAAGATCCTTAAGGCGCTGGGTGAATTGCGCCTGGAAATGGCCGCACGTCTTGGGTTCCGCAATAAAAATCAGTTTGCACCGTTGTGGGTCATCGATTTTCCTTTGCTGGAATGGGATGACGAAACCCAACGCTTCTATGCCATGCACCATCCGTTTACCTCTCCCAAGCCCGAAGACATCCCGCTCCTTGACACGACACCGGGAGAAGTCAGGGCAAATGCCTATGACCTGGTGATCAACGGGGTTGAAATTGGAGGAGGCTCTGTCCGGATCTTCGAGTCGGGCCTGCAATCCAGAATGTTTGATCTTCTTGGATTTACGAAGGAACAAGCCCAGGCTCAGTTTGGATTCCTGTTGAGCGCATTCCAGTTCGGGGCACCTCCCCATGCAGGTATCGCCTTGGGATTCGACAGGCTGGTCTCTATGTTTGCCGGGCTTGACAGCATTCGGGATGTCATTGCATTCCCCAAAAATAATGCCGGGCGCGATGTCATGAACGAATCACCGTCTCCCATTGCGGAGACTCAACTGAAAGAGCTCTGTATCAAAATCGACATTCCATAAAAAAAGGAGCTTTGGGCTCCTTTTTTTGAATATTTATTTTAACAATTAATCAGTAGTTACCTTTTTACGGGCCGAGTAATTGATATGCAGGGCCGATGCTTTACGCAATTCCTGCTTGATATCGGTTACGATACCCATTTTGGTAAATTCATCCACCTTTAATGAAGTGATCATGAAAGGCACTTCAGCTTCGTCGCGCGCTTCGCGTTCGGCAGTAATGAAATCGATGATATCACCCACCGATGCAAGCTGATCATTCAACTGGATCGTCGGCTCCGAGCCAAATGTTTTTTGATACTGAGCCAATGGCTGACCGACGTAAATATTACTCACAAGCGATTTCTTCTCCATTTTTGAAAGCTCAGTTGCCTGAGGAGTAACAATGTGCACCTTCAGGCTCACATCCCTCATCTTGACCGTCACCATAAAAAATATGAGGATCATGAATACAATATCAGGCAACGATGATGTGGAAATCGCAGGTAATTCCTTGCCGCTGTCTTTTCTAAACTTTGACATATTACTTCGCTCCTCCCATTTTTTTAGGTTCAGCTTCAGAAATCTTGGACGGAAAAATTTCCTGCACGGCGTCTTGCTGATCTTCATTAAGCTTATTGTAAGGCTTTCCGAATTTCTGCTGCGCCAAGTCGTTCCTCAGTTCATTGATGGCACCCACCAATTCATTTTGGACAGCAAGATAGGTTCCGTACTGGGTACCGACATGATTCTGAAGGGAGATCACCCCCTTGGTGATCGGTGTAGGTCCGAAGAAAGGAACATCCTTTACGGTCTTTTCAGGCAAATTGGGATCATCATTGGGGTTCGCCATAAATTCCTTGGCCTTCTCCCGAAGATCCTTAATCTCTGACCATTCTCCCTCCACCAGCAATTGATTTTGGGCATTCACCAATACCACGAATACATTCCTCTCTTTGATGGGAGGCGTATCATCTTCCTCCTGATCGGGAGGGGGCATTGGCGGCAACCGGCGTTCAAGGCCCATATCCGTATCCATGGTGGACACCATCAGGAAGAATATGAGCACCATAAAGGCGATGTCGGCCAGTGACGCATTTGGTATTTCAGGTAATTTTCTTTTCGGCATAATTCTAATTTTCCCTGTTCATAAAGACTACTTCGGTCATTTCTTTAACATTTTTGCAACAGACCAGAACACGGTGGCGCCCAGAGCAGATCCCAGTAAAATATAGGTAACGATTAATAACGTATCAATCCATTTTGAAACCGAAAGCGTGAGGGTTCCGTCCTCAATGAATCGTTCAACTCCGAAGAATTTTGGCAGTTCATTCGATGAAAGAAGGTATGAAATGATAAACACTCCGACTGCGCATCCCAAGGTGACAAGTCCCTTTTTCGCAGCTTCCTTATTTCTAAAGGTTTGAACCACACTAAATATCACAACGATAGCGATTGTCGCGATCAGTAAAATATATGACCACGTCAGATTTGTATTGAGCCAGGCATTCATCGCCGGATCTGCCGCTTCATCGCTGATATTGCTGATCAGTGATATCATCAGAAAAGCAGAAAGGGCCATGAGAACCGCCAATACAATATTGAGTGCTTTCTCTGTCTTCATAGGACGGCTTTACTTTTTAAGATTGTGTTTTACCAGGATATCGATCAGCGAGATGGAAGCGTCTTCCATGCTGTTCACGATGCTGTCGATTTTCGAAAGGCAATAGTTATAGAAGATCTGCAGAATAATAGCAACGACCAGACCGCCTACCGTGGTGATCAGGGCGATTTTCATACCGTTTGCAACGAGTGCCGGGCTAATGTCACCAGCTACCTCAATGGCGTCGAAAGCAACGATCAAACCGACAACCGTTCCAAGGAACCCGAGCATAGGAGCCAAAGAAATAAACAGTCCGATCCAGCTTAATCCTTTTTCAAGCAAACTGGCCTGAACGCCTCCGTAAGATACAACCGTTTTTTCCACGACGTCCAGCCCTTCGTCAGAACGGTCAAGACCCTGATAGAAAATGCTGGCCACAGGTCCGCGGGTATTTCTGCAAATCTCTTTAGCCGCTTCAATACCGCCGTTTGCCAGAGCCTCTTCCACACTAACCAGTAACTTCTTATTATTACTTGTTGAAAGATTCAGGTAAATCACACGTTCCAATGCAAAAGCGAGCCCCAAAATGAAACAGATTAATATGGAAGCCATAAAACCAGGACCACCTTGAATAAAATACATTTTAAGCATGCTGTGAACCGATTGGCCTTCTTCGGTAGCTGCAGCGGCTTTTTCTTCCTGATCAGCAGGCTGACTGGCGGCGGCACTGGTGGTTGCCGGCTTTGTCTGATCCTGTGCAACGGCATTGTTCGATGCCCCGATATAAA
>CAZOYZ010000619.1:0-3087 GCA_964584045.1 uncultured Prolixibacteraceae bacterium
AGGTCGATCTGACGGAGGCGATCGAGGAGCTTGCCCCTCCGCCGGGCAAAATGTTAACGGGCAGCGTCACCGATAGTAAAGGAGAACCGATCCCCGGAGTCTCCGTGATAATAAAAGGGACTACGACTGGTACGGTTACAGGCGTAGACGGGAAGTTTACACTTTCGGTACCTGAAGATGCAAAAATCCTTTCCTTTTCTTTTATCGGTTTTACCACAGAAGAAGTCCAGATTGGCAATCAAACAACCTTTAAAGTCGTGTTAAAGGAAACCACTGTCGGAGTGGGAGAGGTGGTCATTATAGGGTATGGCCAGCAGAAAAAAGAAACCCTGGTGGGAGCAGTAGCGAATGTAAAAAGCGATGAACTGGAAAAAACCGGGGCCATGGCCAACCTGGGGCAGGCGCTTACCGGACAGTTAGCCGGTTTGACGACGATCCTTTCGTCGGGCGAGCCGGGAAATGACGATCCGGTCATCCTGATCCGCGGGAAATCGACCTGGAACGAGGCCCAACCGCTGATCCTGGTCGACGGGATCGAACGTAAGATGAACGATATCGATGTGAAGGAAGTAGAAAGTGTTTCCATATTGAAGGATGCTTCAGCTACCGCGGTGTTCGGGGTAAAAGGCGCTGAAGGAGTCATCCTGGTGACCACCAAACGGGGAAAAATGGGCAAGCCTCAGTTGTCGGTGGACGTTGATTTTGGGGTTAAATTCCTTTCCCGTACCCCTGACAAATTAGATTCGTACGAAAGTTTAAAATACCGGAATTATTGTATTGAGAATGAATTGCCGACAATCGAGACCGGGTGGGGCAATTATATCCCTGAAGCACAATTGAAACGTTACAAAAAGCCACAGGCAGCCGGAGATGAATATCTTTTCCCCAACGTGGACTGGCCGGAAGAAATGCTGAACGACCTCGCTACGACCAAGCGGGTCAACGTGAATGTTTCGGGAGGAACAAAATTTGCAAAATATTTTGGCTCTTTAAGTTATCTCACTGAGGGCGATTTATTGAAATCAGGAATGGACAATGGAAAAGGTTATCAGACGAAATGGGGTTACAACCGGTTTAACTACCGGACCAACATTGACTTTAGCCTGACGCCGTCGACCGTACTTTCAGCAAATTTGTCGGGTTATGTGGGTACCAAGTTCGAAGGCTATTCTACGGAAGGTGGTACCGGGGCATTTACCTCGGCTTTTTACGGTATCGCATCAAGCGTTTTCCCGGTCCAGTATGCGGATGGTACCTGGGGTTATAATGCGAATTACGCGAATGTAGGTAATCCGATTGCATCACTGAATAATGCCGGCCTTGAAAAAATTGTCCGTTCACAGGTCAATACCGACTTCAAATTAATCCAAAAGCTTGATTTTATTACCAAGGGTTTGGAGGTACAGGCTGCCTTGTCGTACGATAATCTGTTTTATACCAGCGGTGGTACTTTTGATCTCAGCAATACGCTTGCAAAGTATATCAACCCTGACATTATCGAGGTATTGCCCGGGGGCGTGTACAGTGAAGAGGCGATAGCTGCCCTGCCCGCTGAAATAAGGGATCAATATGTGATTTATAACCCCAGCCAGGGGACGAACTATTTTGATTTTTATCAACAACCGGTTGACTATTATGCCGAGGGTGTCCGCGCTGCCGATTACTGGGGTACCAATAATTACCTGAACCAGATTGAACGCCGTCTTTTCTACCAGTTCCAGATCAATTATGCGAGGCAATTTGGAAAACATGATTTGACCCTTCTGGCGCTAATGAATCGTGAGGAGTATGCTAAAGGAAGCATGTTCCCCAGGTACCGGGAAGACTGGGTAGGACGTATGACCTATAACTATGACGGGAAATATCTTTTTGAAACGAACGGCGCGTACAACGGATCTGAAAAATTTGCAGATAAATACCGTTTCGGGTTTTTCCCTTCGGTGGCAGTCGGTTGGGTTCTTTCAAATGAATCTTTCCTGAAAAAATATGACTGGCTCGATATGCTGAAGTTCCGTTATTCCGTGGGAAAAGTGGGGAATGACAACTTTACTTCTGCACGCTGGGCCTATGAAACTTCCTGGAAGATTGACAGTCCCAACACCCCTTTTGGTTATCCGAGTTATGGGCTGAGCCCGTATACACAAACGATCGAATCGGTCATTGGCAATCCTGATCTTCACTGGGAGAAATCGACAAAGCATAACCTGGGTATCGATTTGGGCCTGCTGAATATGTTCACGGTGAATGCAGAATTCTTTAGGGACATTCGTAAGGACATCTTCATGAGCGCCAGCCAACGGCATATCGCCGCCTATTTTGGGGCGCTTCCTGTGGCCGCGAACCTGGGCGAGACCAAGACAAAGGGCTTTGAACTGGAGGTCAAATTTAACAAAACAACAAGAAAAGGTTTGAATTACTGGGCGGAATGGGCTTATACGCGTGCCATCGATGAAGTGGTCTACATGGAAGACCCGGAATTAACGCCTGATTACCAGAAAAAAGCGGGGTATCAGATCGACCAGACTACGGCTATATTGGAAAACGGATTCTTAACCAACTGGGATGACATCTACGCATCAACCTCTTATGCCTCATTGAGTAATAAATATAAAGTTCCAGGCGATTATAACATCATCGATTTCAATGGCGACGGGCAAATTGACTCATACGACCAGCCGCCGTATGGTTACCCCTTACGTCCTCAAAATACGTATAATTTTGAATTGGGATTTAACTACAAAGGGTTTAGCGCCTATGTCCAGTTTTATGGCGTCTACAATGTATCCCGGGAAGTTTACCTGATTCCATGGCAAGACGGAGATCCCAAGCAACTGGCTTACTCCTTAATTTCAGATTACTATACTGCTGAAAATACAGATGCTTCTTTTAGATCAGGCAAGTTCAATTCCTCAGGCTACAATGCCACTTTCTTTTTGTTTGACGGATCTTACCTGAGGCTGAAAACAGCCGAAGTTTCATACCAATTTTCAGGGCCCTGGTTGAAGAATCTTGGCCTCAGTTCTGCAAAAGTGTATCTCAACGGGAATAACCTGTGGTTCTGGTCCGATATGCCCGACGACCGGGAAA
>CAZOYZ010000620.1:0-3079 GCA_964584045.1 uncultured Prolixibacteraceae bacterium
TACAAGCCAGAAAAGCCTGATGCAGGCGTCCCTTTTCAGCAACCATGCGTGCCACTTTACCGGGCAACTCTCCTGCGCCCTTGATGTGAATGTTCAGCCACACATTGTACGGCATAACTTCCAACACCTCCTCCAGGGTTGGCACCCGTTCTCCCGCAAAAAGAGGCGCTTTTCGGCTTCCCGCATCCAGTTTTTTGATTTCAGCAAGTGTCAAATCCGAAACCTTTCCTGTGCCGTTGGTGGTCCGGTCGACAGAGGGATCGTGGAGGACCACCATTTCGTTGTCTTTCGTCAGCCAGACGTCAAATTCGATCATATGGGCACCCGCCTCCACGGCCGCACGAAATGCCGGGATCGTGTTCTCCGGGTGGGTTTGCATCGCGCCGCGGTGCGCGCACAATCCTCTTTCGGGCAAGGCAACGTGACTCTGTCCGGCGCCCGGGATCGCCAGGCAGATCATCATCAAAATCAGGATTGGTTTAGTCAGCATCGTTAAAAGATTTTAAAAGGCCGGCTGCTTCAGGACTGGCCTCAAGCTGCCCGGCGTCGTTAAGTCGTGTGATATTTGCCGTCTCATAAAAAATATAGCCATCCAGGTTTTCATTCATTTTCACCAGTTCCATTTCGGCCTCCATGCTGGCAAAAGGTCCGTCGAAGGCCATTCCGTGGAAGTCACCCTGCAGGCAAACGGATTTTCCACTTGCCCGGATGGCCGCACCAAACACATCGATCGCTTTCTCCAGATGCCAGGGCCGGAGCTGAAAAATGCCCCTGATCTCGAATTCATCACCGATCTCCTTCACCCACTTTTTCCACTGCCACTCAAAATTATAAGGATAGGAACTTAGTTTTCCCGGACGATCATCGGGCATGAGCAGCTCGGTTTCCAGATGAATGGTCAGTGCTTTTCTCCGGCTTTTGATCAGTTTTGATGCTTCCTTCAAAAAGACGGTGTACGCATCACCATTGATCCTGCTCACGGTTACGAAATCGGTCTTGCCGCCCGAAGTTTTCAACACCGGTTCATTAAACCCGTATTCCCATCGCTCAGGGGATAACACATGACTGGAATGCCGGAGATTGATCCCGTCCACGCCCCGGTCCAGGCAAAACCGGATCATCTCCATCCAGTGGTCCCTGACTTCGGGATAAGCCGGGCTGAGTTGTCCCTGCATGTACTCCGGTTTTCCGCACACAGCGGCTACGTAGCCTTCTTTATCCGGCGAGATCCAGTCGGCCGGATTGTACTCCCCAAAAGCGTAGTAATCGCGGTAATGTTCTTTCATCCGTTGCGGATCATCCAACTCCGCCTGTACTTCCGGCAACTGCAGATAGCGGATTATCCGCCGGTTGACTTTCGAACGGAAAAAATCAGCATGCGCTTCCAGGCTCACCGGCCCCGTACTTAAGGTATGCGGGATCATCTGCCCCTGGCGGTTAACCAACTCCAGAATGCTTCCTTTTTCATTGCTGAAACTTCCGTCAGCCGGCTTGCATTTGATCAGGATATACGCATGGCCGTCCGGCAAGTCCAGGTTTTCCAGATGAAGGACCCGGCACTGCCTCCAGTATGGGAAACGGTAACGTTTTTCAATGGTTTCCCTGAACGTGACCGCTCCGGTATAAGGAACAAACCGGTTGTTGGTGAGGCTTGTCCAGACGGAAAAGTGTTCAGCCTTCAGCAAAGTCGGACGGTTATCACTTTTCACCAGCCGGATTGCTGTCACTGGTCCGGAATACGTTCCGGTCCCGGCTTTACGCTTCAGGTTCAGATGCGGATGGGCTGCCACAAAAGGCCTGACCACCGGAAAAATCCCTCGCAGGTCTTTCCAGACGAGGCCGTCAGGCGCCGGCATCGTAGATGGAAGGATGTTCCCGAAGCCACCGCCTTCAAAGGGCTTGATCCCGGCATAAAATTCAATTCCATGCCGGCGGGCCGATTCCGCCGCTTCCTTTATCAGGTCGAATCCGTGCGGATAATCCTCGTACAGATTCCAGACCGTATCCATGATCCACTGGTGCCTGGTTACACCCACCGAAGCCAAAAAGCGGTGAAGTTCATCCAGCTGTCTGCGATCCATGAAGGCCCTGAAATTTTCGTCGTATTCCATCGGGCGCGCTACAGGATCACCGTAGCGACTTCCCCGGTAGTTGATCAGAATGTTGTCCAGCACATCAGTTGTTGCATACAACCGCTTTGATCCCATGCCGGTCTTTTTCTTTTCGGGCATCTCCATGACCAGCCCTCCGGTGCCGCTCAACGCAGCAGCTCCAATCCCTGTCAACGCCGTGGTTAAAAACAACCTTCTGTTTAATTTCAAATCCATCTATTTATGTTGCTTTTGATAACGGACAAGCAGTGAAAAAGGTTGATGAGGAATTGAAAACTCCAGACCATTGACCAGGTCATTTCCCGATTTCACGATCCTCAGGTTGTAATCTTCAAAGAAAAGTTCATAATTAGAATTTTTGTCTATCCCCCCGAGTTTTACGGTAATATTTTCTCGCTGACATTCAGGCCTGCGGAATGCCAGGACAATCCCATCATTTTCCTCCGGACGGTTAAACTGAAAGGCAACCCAGTCGCTGTTGCGGGTACCGGCCCGGGTAAGGGGGTAATAGTCTCCGTAAAAGAACGGCCGCAGGTTTTTAAAATCCTGTATCCGTTTTTGAATAGCGGGGATCGGTTCCGAATTTTTGCCGGTCACTTCCCAGTTTGTAACCGCCGTTGCACCCAGCCCCGACCGGAAAGTATAACTGTCGGTCTGATAAATGGCAGTGCCATGAACAGGCAGGTAATAATGAAGGCCGAATGTATGCGACTGATAGCCATTCGGCTCACCGTAGTCATAGTCAGTCCGCCAGAGCGGAGCGCTTCGGCTCGTGGTTTCCAGGTCGATCCGCCTTCCGCCGCTGGCACAGTTGTCGATCAGCAGGTTTGGAAACCGGACCAGCAAACTGTCCCAAAACGCGTAAAGGCCTTCAATGTGTCTGATCTCAGAGATCCCCTTCCGGCCGGGCTTGTCATTGGCCATCCAGTAAGGCATCGGATCAAAATTGAAATCCTGGCGGTAGTAAT
>CAZOYZ010000621.1:0-1862 GCA_964584045.1 uncultured Prolixibacteraceae bacterium
TGTTGCCAAAAAGTGATAAAACCTTCCTGCACAATATCTTCACAAACGTCCGGATCGGGGATGTACCGAAATGCGAACGAAGAAAAAACGGCAAAGTTCTCTTTAAAAAAGTCAGCGAAATGAATCGATTCACCGTTATCAAACCGTATTTTATTGTGAATGTCTGATATCATTCAGGTCAAATTAGCAGGCCCGATACAAATCTAATTTAATTTTCAGGTAATCTTCACCAGACAAATCCAAAATTTCCATGTCATTCAGGTAGTTCAATTACGGCATAAGACCTGTCTGTCGGGTAACCAAAGATTCCTTGATTTTGTGATAATCTTTTCTGCCTGGACCTCCTTTTATTCTTCCTGACCGCTCAGGTCGATGACATACAGGCTCATGGAATGACGGGGAAGGGAATGATCAAAAGAAGTGCACCCGTTACGGACTTTGACCGTAAACGTGCTGGTGACCTTCAACTCGCCTTCATCCCGGAGCTGCCGGATCACTTCGTCGTTTGCTTCAGGTTTTCCCATCCGTTCCCACTTTCTGTAAGTATTGTGATGCGATCGATCCATCCGGTATTCTTTGACCGTGAGTTTTTCCCTTTCGGGTAGTTGTTCCAGGTTAATCGTGAAATGATCTTTTTGTTCGGTCAGATCGTCTGTTTCCTGGAAATTATAGGCAAGTACCTGTACTTCATTTTCGGACCGGGCGGCCAACAACCCGTACCGGCCGCCGGGTTTGGGACCTGCTACCTGCAATCGCCGTCTCCCCAGTCTGGCCAGCATCTCGTAAGCGGTCATAACGGGCTTCGGAATATTCGCCGTGGTCATCAGGTCTCTGGAGCCCATAAAGACGGGGCCGGTTGCGGCATTAAACCAGGCGCCCCAATAGAGCATCAGGTCAGTTTTAAAATTATGGTGATCTTCAATGGCATACAGGCAGTCGACGAGCTTAACCATAAAAAGAGCCGAAAACTCGCTGTTCCGGTACTCCAGTTGAGGAAATTCGGCCACAAACTTACTGTCGCCATGCGAACACACGCCCCACTCGTTCAGGTGAATTTCCACGTCGTTCAGTTCGGGATATTTTTGCAGCAGCCGCTGCCACCAGAGCATATCGGAGGTCAGTTTGGAAACGACCGGCCAGATCTCCGGGGCCGGGTTGAGCCAGGAGCCCGACAAACCATAAATATGGTACGAAACGAAATCGACCGGAGAACCGGTTTCCCCGGTCACGTAATTGGTCCCGTAAACCACATGGTCAAGAAATTCCTTCATGAACCAGAGGTTGTAACAGGCCGGACCGCCTACTTTGAAATCCTGATCGTACGACTTGACCGTGTGGGCAAATACGTCATACAACCTGTAAAAAACAGGAAGTTCTTCCTTCGGCCATCCGTCGGGTTCATTCCATACCTCAAAATACCATGTTTTCAGTTCTTCTTTCCCGAATTCATCTACCAGGTTCTGCATGAACCTGTCCAGCAAATCCTGCCATTCCTTCCAGCTTACCGGCGGACCACTGCGGGCTTCCAAAGCCTCGTCATTGACGTTTCGTGAAGAACTTTGAGAAAATCCGTCCGGATAATAGTCAAACTCGACGATGGGTTTCATGCCCCTCCTCACGTATTCATGAAACGTTTTATTCACGGTTGAAAAATCGTAACGAACATTCCCGTCCTGATCTTTGAACACCACATTGCCGCAGATATTGCCCCCGGCCTTTTCATCACCCGGCGCCCGGTTGTTAAACGTGTAATGCGTCCGGAAATACCGCACGGAGTTGCCCTTTTGAGCCCTGTCCAGAAATTCCTGTCCTTCAGGTTCGTGAACAATCTTGAAAAGGAAATCATACCCGATGGCTTTCCA
>CAZOYZ010000621.1:1962-3078 GCA_964584045.1 uncultured Prolixibacteraceae bacterium
CCGGGTCGGTCTGCGGGGGCTCGAACCCCGGGCCCGCTGATTAAGAGTCAGCTGCTCTACCAACTGAGCTACAGACCGTTTTTTTCGGGGGACAAAAATAGTGGTTTGGATCTAACCTGCCAAGGAAAACCGAAGGAAATTTAAATGAACACAAAAAGAAAGCCGCTCCGAAACACTCCAGGCGGCTTTATGGCGTATAAAAAACTTTTTCCGGTTATTCTTCTGTCGGTACCGATTCCAAAATATCCTTGTCAACCAGGATCCGTCCGCAATACTCGCAGACAATGATCTTTTTGCGGTTGGCAATGTCCATCTGGCGCTGGGGAGGGATCTTGTTAAAGCAACCACCGCACGCATCACGCTGAACAGTCACTACAGCCAGCCCGTTACGGGCATTTTTCCGAATACGTTTGAAGGCAGTCAAAAGGCGCGGCTCAATCACGGCCTCAATCTTTTCGCCTTTGTTTTTTAATTTTTCTTCTTCAATCCGCGTTTCCTGGGTAATATCGTCCAACTCTTTTTTCTTGCGCTCCAGGTCTTCTTCGCGATCCTTCAACTGGGCCTTTGATGAATCGATCGCCTCTTTTTTGGTATGCAACTCAGCCGTGAATTCACGGATCTTCTTTTCAGACAGTTCGATCTCCAGTCTCTGAAATTCAATCTCCTTGTTTAGTGAATCATATTCCCGGTTGTTGCGGACATTGGTTTGCTGTTCGGTGTATTTAACGATCAGCGCCTCCGACTCCTTGATCGCTGTTTTCCGGTTTGAAACCGAAGTTTCGAGCGTTTTAATGTCGTCCTCATAATTACTGATCCTGGTCTTTAGTCCTGCAATGTCGTCTTCCAGGTCCTGAACCTCGAGCGGAAGCTCTCCCCGCAAGGTTTTGATCTTGTCAATCTCAGATGCGACCGTTTGCAGTTCGTACAGCGCTTTGAGTTTCTCGCTGATCGGCACTGTTTTGTCTTCTTCCCGATACTGTGTATTATTATCCATAATCCAGAATGCTGTTATTTTCCAAATTCAAATTAAGTAATTTACCGGATTCGTGTTGATTTCCGACAAACGGACTGCAAATGTAGGGAATTTTTTTGTAAGTAATTCATAAAAAAGTTCTT
>CAZOYZ010000622.1:0-3053 GCA_964584045.1 uncultured Prolixibacteraceae bacterium
ACCATTATCAACCAGAAAGCGATGAATACCATGCATGTGCAGGTCAATAAAACCTGGTACGATATAGTGACGCCCCATATCATGAACAGGGCCGTCAGGGACCGATTTTCCTGCTTCAATAATCAATTCGTTTTCAATGGTGATAAATCCCTCTTCAATCCCGGACCCGCTTACGATCCTTCCCTTCAATGACAGTTGTCCTTCCATGTTTTTCCTTATTAAATCCAAACTACGCATGCATACCCCCATCCATAAGGATATTTTCACCGTTGATATAGGCCCCTGCATCAGAAGCCAAAAGAACCATCAGCCCCTTGATATCATCCTGATCGGCCATTCGTCCGACGGGGACTTTTTTACAATAGTTTTCAAGGAACTGTTGGGGTTGATTGTTAAATAATCCGCCCGGGCTGACACAATTTACCCGGATGTTCTTCCCTGCAAAGATCCTTGCGAGATAACGGGTAAGGTTAATGAGTCCGGCATTGTGAAAGAAATAATCCGGCGGAGGAGTCCCCATGTTTGTTCCCTCGTAATTGGAAAGATCGGGACCGAACATGCCCATCATGGAACTGATATTAATCACACTGCCTCCTCCGTTTTCTTCCATGAGCCGGCACATCTCCCGCAGAATGTCCATCATCCCGGTCGCATTGACCCTCATGGATTCGGCAAAATGATCCAGGGAATCGTCATAACCTTTCATGGGCCTTGACACCGCATTATTGACGAAAACATCCAGCCTTCCGAATTGTTGCAGGATCTCTTCCTTCAGGGTCATCACCGAGGCGTGATCGGCCTGGTCAACCTGCATGGCATGGACATCGAGTCCGTTATTGCGGAACTGTCCGGCCATTTTCCGGATCTGATCCAGGTTCCGGGAGGCAATGATCACGGTACCTTCAGCTTCCGCCAGTCCCTCCACGATACACTTTCCGTAAAGACCGGCTCCTCCGGAAACAAGAATGATCTTTCCCTTCAGGTTCAGCAAATCTTTCACGTTCATTTTAAAATGGATTTAAAGGGTTATCAATTAAGTGTGACTGTTTTTCCACCCGCTTTTAAACTTTCAGAAGCCCCTATCAAAGTCCGGATAATCCGTTCCGTTTTGTCAAACGGAAGCCGGGCTTTGCCCTCCTGAACGGACCGGATAAATTCGATGATATTGTCCCGGAACATCGAATAGGAATTTTTGATGTCGATCAGCCTCCAGCCGTTCTGCCCGAACACCGACAGTTGAAACGTCGGGGAGATATCCATGAACAGGTGCAGGGTGGCCTGAAACCCGTTCTCAAACGCCACATGAACAATATCCTTGTTGGTTTTCCCGATGTGTTTCACGGCAACAGGCTTTGGATCATCCAGCAGGGAAAATAAGGCTTCCAAAAGATGAACGCCATATTTGGGCCAGTCTTTCTTCCCTACAGCAGTGGCCAGTTCCAGTTTCCCAAGGGACGCGAGTTCCTGTTTCACGATCCTGGCTTCATTGGCATAGCGCATGGAAGAGCACGACATGATGAGCTTTCCCCGTGCACACTCTTTTGAAAAGTAAGCCAGCTCTTCTCTTGTAAGGGCAATGGGTTTATCGATAAAAACCGGGATCCCGGCATCGATAAACGGCTTTGACATCGTCACATGGTTTTCTGCGTCGTCCCGGGCCAGGATGACCGCATCGACTGTTGCTGACATTTCCTCAAGACTGTCGGCGATGTCCCGGATACCAGTTGTTTTGGCAATACTCTCTGCGATTTCCTTTTCCTGTGCCCATACGCTGGTCACCCGTGCTCCGTAAATGCCAAGAGTATCCCTGTTGGCTTCCAGATATGCTGATACGGCCGGATATCCGATCCTGTTGATTTCTCCGGCATCAAAACTGCCGTTGATAATGGCTGACCAGGAGTAAGGATGAGCATTTCCCGGGCTCATCCCGATCATTCCTATTCTAAGCATGATTTCTTATTTTACGTTAACCATTTCATTTTATCCCACAAGGGCAAATTCAGGAAACCGGGATCAGGATAAGCCAGTTGTCTGGCTCTGTTTAATTTTGCAGAGTCCAGATAGGTCCCGTCGGCTGCCTTCAGAGACTGATCCAGATATTCCATCCGGTCAATGCCGACCAGGATGGCAGAAACTTCCGGAAATGAAAGTGCAAATTTTGTAGCCAGGGTCGATAAATTGTATCCTGCCCCCTCAGTTAATTCCTGATAAGAGGCCAGATGTTCTTCGACCTTCTTTAACGCCGGATGAAGTCCCTTACCCCGGTCACTTAAAAGTCCTTTTAGCAACACGGAACGAATAACGATCCCGATCCCCTTTTCGGATGCTGCCTTAAAAAAAGCTTCCTGACGCTGGTCCATCAGGTTAAACGGCAACTGGATCATATCCCAGATCCCTTTGTCGATCGCCTCTTTAGTTTCTTCGGGCGTATACGTGGAAACGCCGGTAGCCCTGCACAGACCCTCTTTTTTCAACTCAGTGAAAACACCTGAGATTTCCTCGTTTCCCAGTATTTCAAGATCAGCCTGATGAAGCATAAAGATATCAGCATAACCGGACTGAAGCGCATCAAGGCTTTCATGCAGGGAAGTTTTGATCATTTCCTGCAATTCCGGACCGGGAGGAAGATGACCCTGCTTATCGCGGAGATGCCGGCATTTGGTACTCAAAACGACCTGGTCTCTCCGGTCTTTAAAAGCCTTTCCCATGATCATCTCACTATTCCCGTACATACGTGCCGTATCAAAAAAATTGATGCCCGAATCGACGGCTGCATGAAGCAGGCGTACGGCATCCTGTTGCGAAAGCATATCGGCAGCAGTCTTAATTCCAATGCCATAAGGCATTCCGATTTCCACGCCGCCAAAGGCGATCTCAGAAACCGTAATGCCTGTTCTTCCCAAAGATCTTTTTATCATCTTTCAAAAAGGTAAATCATTGATACGGGCCGAATGCATCCTTGCCATTCGTACCCACTGATTTCTTCAAATGGTCAAAGTCGCTGACCAGCTTGCTGCAATAGCTGCACAAACCGATCACGTCAGCCCCGATGT
>CAZOYZ010000623.1:0-3053 GCA_964584045.1 uncultured Prolixibacteraceae bacterium
ACACAGCTATATTCAGATCGTCACCGGCATTTACTCGCGGGCATGCGGGTTATCGAAAAACAACCCTTATTCGCGAACAGCACGGTAAGCCAGTTCAAAAAAACGATCTTGAATAACCTTTGTCAGTTTTCCGGGTAAGCCGTCGCCAATCGTCGTTTCGTCTACCTTCACCACCGGCGTCACCTCGCTGCCGGTCCCGGCGATGAACACCTCGTCCATTGCCTTCAGTTCAGCTTCAGTGATTTCTTCCTGGATAAACGCGATCCCAGCGTCGCGGCAGATACCCATGATCACCCGCTCCGTGATCCCCGGTAAAACCGCGTTGGATGCAGGATGCGTGCAAACAGCTCCATTTTTAACCCACATGACGCTCGAATGGGAGGCTTCCGTGACAATGCCATTCCGGATGAAAACGACTTCGCCGGCCCCCTCCTCCACCGCCTTCTGGAAAAGCAACACGTTGGGCAGCAACGCCACAGACTTGATGTCGCACCTCGACCAGCGGATATCGCCGGCCGTGATGACCCTGATCCCGTTCTTTTGCGCATCCTTGTCCGACGCAAAAGGAAAGGCATTCGCGTACACGGTCGGGACTACGTGTTTGGGAAAGTGATGTATCCGGGGATGGCTGCCGCGGGTGATCTGCAAATAGATCCCTGCCTCCCCACCCATCAGGTTATTTCGCTTAATCAGTTCCCGGAAAACGCCCTCAAGCTGATCACAGCCGTCGAAATCCAGGCGGATCTCACGCAAACTTCGTTTCAGCCGTTCCAGATGATCCGGATAACGGAACGGTACGCCCCGGTAATATTTGATCACCTCATAAATCCCGTCAGCAAAATTAAAACCTCGGTCATCCGGGGAAATAAAAGCCTCGCTTCTTTCCATCAAGCGTCCATTCAAATAGACAATATCGCTCATATTACTTGATTGATCAACGCCGCTAAGATAACCATTTATCCAGGTTTTCGGCCACAAACGCATCGTCATTTAAATGGGGATAAGCCGCGTATACCCGGTTAATCTCATCCATTTGTCCGGGAGAAAGCGCTTCGTGTTCGTTCAGCGTCCAGATCCCTTCGAGCAATCCCTGCCGTCTGAGTACCTCGTGAAGACCGGTGATACATCCTGCAAAATTATTGGCCACGTCGAAAAAGGCCGCGTTACTGTCGCTGATCTGTGCCGCAAGCGTCAGCGCTCTCTGAAGATCCTGATCAAATATCCCCTTGTGAACTTCTTCAAGCAGTTGGACGGCCGCACGTGTCCAAACCGCCCAGTGCCCCAGTAAACCTCCTGAAATACGCTTTCTGATGATCTTCCCTTCAACGAGGATCTCATATTCCGTAAGCAAATCAACGAGGATATTATCGTCATTCCCGGTATAGAGCGCGATGTCGCCGGCACGTCCTGATTCGGCCACACCCCGGACCACGTCAAATGTCTGATAGCGGTTGAATGGCGCCATCTTGATCGCGATGACGTTTTCAATCGCGGCGAACCCGCGCCAGAAAGCAACATCCAGTTTTCGGCCTCCCACCGCAGGTTGAAGATAAAACCCGACGACCGGGATCACGTCGGCCACGGCCCTGCAATGTTCGAGGATCTCCTCATTGGAAGCGTCCCTGAAAGCCGCTACGCTTAATAACACCGCGTGAAAACCTTTTTCAAGAGCGATACGGGCTTCCTTGACTGCCTGTTCAGTCCGGCCAATCACACCCGCGATACGGATCGCGGACCTACCGGTTCTTGCCGTAAACCGGTCAAATTCCTCCCGGGCGATCTGTAAAACCGGCTCATACAGGTTGAATTCAGGCAACCGAACCTCAAACTGCGTGGTGTGAACTGCCACCGCGATACCGCCTGCACCGGCGTCCAGGTAATAACGAACCAGGGCGCGCTGACGCCGTTCATCGAGTTTCCGGTCTTTGTTCAGCGCCAGCGGAAGCGCCGGAATGACAACGCCCTTATGCAAAGACGCCAAAATATCCTGGGGTAATTGATCTTTATTCATGTGTTTATGTTTGAAATCAGTATTTTCCGTCCCGTACTTCAAAATGAGTGGGTTTACCCAATAACCGGCCTTCTTCCTTCATCCACTCCGCGATCCATTTGATCACGGTTCCTACCGGCATTTTAGGTTCGCCATATAAACCGTAAGCCCGCTCCGAATTGCTCAACAGCGCCGTTTCCGCTTCCCGGCCCACCAGTTTAGGCTCAACCCCAAACAGCTTTCCGAATTCGCCGGCGACATCCCGCACCGAGAGCGTCTCAGGTCCGGTGATATTCAAGACAAACGCCGGACTGTCAGCCTGGCCGATCGCCCGAAGCACCACATCGTTGGCGTCGCCCTGCCAGATCACGTTGAAATAACCCATGGCCAGGTCGACAGGCTGGCTGTTTTTTACCTTAGCCGCGATATCGACCAGCACACCATAACGAAGCTCAACCGAATAATTCAACCGGATGAGCGCCACCGGCGTACGGTTTTTCTTACTGCCAAACTCGAACATCCGTTCCCGTCCCAGGCAGGACTGCGCGTACTCACCCACCGGCAGCGGCAGATCGGTTTCCCGTGACCCGCCCGATTCCACCGTCACAAGCGGATAAACGCATCCCGTCGAAAACGCCACGATCCGTGAATCGCTGAAATGCTCAGCCACCAACGCGGGCATATACGTATTCACCGCCCAGGTCATCGACAGATTTTCCATCGAACCGAACTTCATGCCTGCCAGGAAAAAAACATTTTTTACTTTCGGCAAGCCGGCAACAAATTCCCGATCCAACAGGTCTCCCGCGACCGTCTCAATACCGAAGCTTTCGATTTGTCTCTTCTCCGCTTCATCCCGGAAGCGCGAAACGCCGATAATTCTTTTTTTGACACCCGCCTCGTCGCAGGCCCGTTTGGCCATATGGGCCAGTGAGGGACCAATCTTCCCGGCAATGCCCAGAAAGATCAGGTCGCCATCCAGTTTTTTGAACAGTTCAACCGCTTCGGATGAAGGCCTTGATAAAAGCTCTTCCAACTGTTCTTCGCTTGTTATTTTTTCAGG
>CAZOYZ010000624.1:0-1709 GCA_964584045.1 uncultured Prolixibacteraceae bacterium
AATAGGAGGATTAACCAATCAAAAATAAACAAATGAAGAAAACAATTGGTGTTTTGGCCGTATTGATAGTGCTGATGATACCGGTATGGGCGGGTGGTCCGTCAAAAAACCTGCGTTTTGGCGCGGACGGGAAATTCAAGATTGTCCAGTTTACAGACATTCATTTTCAATATGACTCCTACCGGTCCGACAGTGCACTGGTACTGATGAAACAGGTGATCCGGAAAGAAAAGCCTGATTTAGCGGTGTTAACCGGCGATGTAGTGTGTTCAAAAAATACGGTTAAAGCCTGGCTGGCGCTTTCGGGGTTTATGAAAGATACGAAAGTTCCGTGGGCTGTCACACTTGGCAATCATGACATCGAATATGAGTTGACCGGAAAGCAGATCATGGAAACGATCGAAGGATTGCCTTACAACCTCACCGGAAACGGTCCTGAAAACCTTTCGGGAAATGGAAATTACGTTTTGGAAATTCAGTCTTCCAGGTCAAACAGCACCGCAGCGTTACTTTATTTCCTTGATTCCCATTCCGGCTTTAAACCAAAAGGAAATCTGGGAACTTATGAATGGATCTCGTTTGACCAGATCGCCTGGTACAGGGAACAAAGCAAAAGCTTCACCCGAAAAAACGGGGGAAACCCTTATCCGGCCCTTGCATTCTTTCACATCCCCCTGCCCGAATACAAGCAAGTCATCGGAAAGAAAACCACGGTTGGAATTCAGGAGGAAACGGTTTGTTCTCCTGATCTGAATTCGGGACTTTATACGGCCATGCTCGAATCAAAAGATGTGATGGGCATGTTTACCGGTCATGACCACAATAATAATTATATCGGCGTTTTACACGACATCTGCCTGGCTTACGGCAATGTGACCGGCAGGCAGTGTTACGGGAAAATTGGCCGTGGTGCAAGGGTGATCGAATTGTATGAGAACGCCCGCAAATTCGACACCTGGATTTTAAAATTGTACGAATGTGACCGGGACAAAGATATCTGGACACGTACCAATGACGATTCTCAGAAGCTCTTCGTGACCTATCCTGATTCGTTTGTTGAAAAATAACCGACAATAATCCGATGTGGACATTTATTTCATTCGTCGCCTTTACCGGCTTCGTTGCTTTTTATGCATGGTGGCGGTTAAAAAATCAAAACCTGCACTCGTCTGACGGATACTTCCTTGGGGGCAGAAGCCTGAGCGCAGTCGTCATTGCAGGCTCCATGCTGCTCACCAATATCTCTACCGAGCACCTGATCGGGATGAACGGTTCGGCCTATAAAAACGGGCTGATCATTATCAGTTGGGAAGTCACTGCCACGATCGGCTTAATTCTGGGCGCATTGTTCCTGGTTCCCCGTTATCTCCGGATGGGGCTTACCACCATCCCCAAATACCTGGAGCTGAGGTTTGACCGGAATACCCGAACCATCGTTGCAGGACTGCTGATCCTTTCGTTCATCCTCACGTTGCTCCCGATCGTCCTCTATACAGGCGCCATTAACTTTGAAAGTCTGTTTAATGTCTCGGAAGTTCTTGGTGTCACCCGCCAGCAGGGGATTTGGATTGTCGTTGTGGTAACCGGGGTGATCGGTTCTCTATACAGTATTTTTGGCGGACTAAAGGCGGTCGCAGTCTCGGACACAGTGAATGGGGTCGGCCTGCTCATTGGCGGACTGCTGATCCCGGTGTTGGCGCTGATCAACA
>CAZOYZ010000624.1:1809-3045 GCA_964584045.1 uncultured Prolixibacteraceae bacterium
GGGGTCGGCCTGCTCATTGGCGGACTGCTGATCCCGGTGTTGGCGCTGATCAACATTGGCGATGGCAATTTATTAAGTGGGATGGACCGGGTGTATGACCTGGCGCCGGAAAAATTCAGCGTCATCGGGGCGCCGGATTCTGTGTTGCCTTTCGGGACCCTGTTCACCGGCCTTGCCATTTGCCAGATCTATTTCTGGAGCATGCACCAAACCATTATTCAACGGGCGCTGGGCGCCAAAAACCTGATCACAGCTCAAAAAGGATTATTGCTGACCGGCGTTTTTAAAATCCTTGTCCCCCTGATTATCGCCCTGCCGGGAGTCATTGGCTTCTATTATTTTGGCGATTCCTTATACGATAAACAGGATATCGTCTACCCGATGCTGATCAAAAAAGTCCTCCCCGTGTATCTGACAGGTTTCTTTGCCGCCGTGATGATGGGCGCCGTACTGAGCACGTTCAACAGTGTCATTAACAGCGCCGCCACGATTTTTACCATCGACATCTACCAGATCTATGTCAATAAGACCGCGAATGAAGAAAAAATGGTCAGGGTAGGAAAGATCACATCAACCATCCTGTCCGTTTTTGCGATCATGATTGCTCCCTTCATGTCAAACGCTCCTGAAGGATTGTATCAACTCATGCAAACCTTGAACGGTTTCTTCTACATTCCCCTGGGAACCATCTTTATTGCAGGTTTCTTCCTGAAAAGAATATCTGCTGCCGGGGTAAAGGTGTCCCTGGCCTGCGGTCTCATCTTTTATTTTCTGACCACATTTGTGATCGATATCGGAATCCATTTTGTCCATGTTTGGGGGATCATGTTCCTGGGAATGATCATCATCATGGCAATTGTCTCCTGGTTCTATCCGGTAAAATCCTTTTTTAATGCGGAAGATGCACACGTGGTGGACTTACATGAGTGGAAATATGCAAAACCTGTGGCCATTATCATTGGGGCAGTCACGATCAGTATTTATATTTTTCTCTGGGGATCTTCCTAGTGGCTTTTGTTGTTAAAAACTAAATAACCGATTTATGATTTACAAAGACAAAATTGCATTAGTAACCGGAAGCAGTGTGAAAGGCAGTTTGGGCGCAACCATTGCGCTGCGGTGCGCGATGGAAGGCGCCAAAGGGATTGTCTTAACGGGGCTTTTGATCAAGCCGGAAGATCCTGCCGAACTGATCGGCGAAATGAAAAAGTATGGCACGGATGCCATTTTCATGGA
>CAZOYZ010000625.1:0-3043 GCA_964584045.1 uncultured Prolixibacteraceae bacterium
ATTGACGGGGAACAGGATGTCCGGGATATTCTGTCCGGACGTTCCATTGAAGAAATGACCGATCAGACGTATGCAAGAGGTCCGTTGGGTTGGAGATCAGTGAACGGCAACGGCAACTGGTACCGTACAGGGAGCATGGCCGGCACGTCAGCGATGATCAAAAGGCAGGCTGACGGAATAAGCTGGGTGTTCATCTCCAATTCAAGCTGCTGGAAAGGATCAGGATTGTCGGTTGATATCGAAAGGCTGATGAACAGGATTATTCCCAATATCAAGGAATGGCCGGACCGTGATCTGTTTCAGTATTACCCGGTTCAGTCGTTTCCGCTTGCACAGCGGTAAGTGTTCCTGCGAAGGGCCCGTAAACTCACGATATGATTCCCTGACAGTACCTTTATTTTGCAACCGATAGTCGGCCGTCTGAAGTGAAATACCGGTAAACAGGCCGGCGCTGCCGGTGAATAACTCTTGTTATTTTGTTTATTTAACCTTTTTTAACGCTTTCTCTATTCATACGGGAACTAATATTTCTATCTTTAATGGGCAAAAGAGAGCGTCATGAAGGTAATGGTTGTGTTCTGCTGGCTGTTTCTGGGTGCATGTGTCGTAAAGGCGCAGGATCTGTATGTATTTGAAGGTAGCTCGGTCACCTTTCCGGAAAAAATAGATGTTTATTATCCAAACCCAAAAGTGTCGTTAAGTGAAGACCTCTGCATGAAGCTGGCCCTGTTTGACATGATTTATACAAAAAAGATAGATCCCTCCACACGGAAAGTAATGTCTTCGACCGAGATCATTAAACCTGATCTTTACTATTCTATTCGTAAATTAGCCGATTATTACTGCAAATGCCTGAAAAAAGGCCAAATGGTACACGAGAATGCGGAAATTGAATTAAAGTCGATTCTCGATAAATGTATCCAGATTGTATCAAAAGATACTGCACCTATTGAGGCCGAATTGAGAGCTGCTAACAATCCTGCCGAAATTGTGGGTGTTTTCAATAAAATTATCATCAAATAAGGCGATTTGGTTTCATATTTTTTTACACGTATCCATCTTCCCGAAATTTCTGTTTTTGGTGTTCTGATTGATTTGAAAAACCCCGGCTGATCGGATGATCACCTTTGAACATTTCAATGCGTGGCTTGTTCTTAGAGGAGAAAAATTTCAGCGGAACAGCCATTGTTAAATACGATAAAACGAGCCGCACAGCCAAAAAAAAACAACAAATAAACGGATCAGTATGTCAGAATTCAAAGTTCAAATGCCAAAACTGGGCGAAAGTGTTCAGGAAGCGACCATTACGAAATGGTTCGTCAAAGAGGGCGACAAAATTGAAGAGGATGGGGCTATGTTCGAAGTAGCTACCGAAAAAGTCGATTCGGAAATTCCGTCGCCGGTTGACGGGGTTATTTCCAGGATCCTGTACAAGGAAAATGATCTTGTAGCGGTCGGAGAAATTGTCGCGATCATCCGGGTAGAAGAAGAAGGCGAGGAAGGGAAGCAGGAAGATGAATCCGCGGTACCGTCTGATGAGCCCAAAGATGATGCACCACAAAACAAGGAAGAGCAAAAAGGACCGGAAAAGCCTGCGGCAGCTTCCGGCAGGCCTGAAGTAAAAACGGAACCTGCGAAAGAAGCTGAACCCGGCAAAAAGACGGAGACGGGACGTTTTTATTCCCCGCTGGTCATGAATATTGCCCGGGAAGAGAACATTAGTTTTGAGGAGTTGGAAAATATCTCCGGGTCGGGTGAGAACGGACGTGTACAAAAGAAAGATATTCTGCAGTACCTGGAAAACAAAAAACAAGGCAAGACGGCGGCGCCTGCCGTGTCAACAACGCCCGCGGCTGACACAACCGAAAAGCCAAAAACAGGTGTTCCGTCCGGATCAGCCGGTCAGATCATTGAAATGGACAGGGTGCGCAAAATCATTGCCGAACGCATGGTCGAGTCTAAACGGATATCTGCCCACGTCACTTCGGTCGTTGAAGCGGATGTCACCAACCTGGTTTTATGGCGGAACAGGATAAAAGAAGAATTTTTAAACAGATATGGCGAAAAGATCACCTATATGCCTGTGTTCACCGAAGCTGCAGCCCGGGCGTTGGCCGAATTCCCGCTGCTCAACTCATCGGTCGACGGTGACAAAATCGTGATCCACCAAAATATCAATATTGGAATCGCCGTTGCCAAGCCGGACGGTAACCTGGTAGTTCCCGTGATCAAAGAAGCTGAACAAAAGAATCTGGTCGGCCTGACAAAAACGTTGAACAGACTGGCAGACCTTGCGCGAAAGAATAAGCTTGGAATGGATGATTTCCAGGGAGGAACATTCAGTATTACCAATTTCGGGACATTCCGTAATATTATCGGAACGCCGATCATCAATCAGCCTCAGGTTGCTATTTTGGCAACAGGCAACATTGAGAAAAAGCCTGCGGTCATGGAAACGCCTACGGGCGACGTGATCGCGATCCGTCATAAAATGTTCCTTTCCCTGACTTACGACCATCGGATCATTGACGGTGCATTGGGTGGAGCTTTCCTGAGGAGGATCGCTGATATCCTGGAAGAATTTGATATTAACCGGGCAATTTAACAGGATACAAAAAAAAACTATATGACAACAGTACCTGAAATCTATTCGATCAAAACTACACCTAAAGAAAAACTGATCGATTGGTTCCTTCTATTATCGGTCGGCCGGGCAATTGACAATAAAGCACCCAATTACCTGAAACAAGCCATTGGCTGGTCTTACCATGCTCCGTATGCCGGGCATGACGCAATTCAACTGGCTATTGGTCAAACTTTTGAAAAAAAGGTCGATCATTTGTTCCTGTATTACCGTGACATGCTGTCGGCGCTGTCGGCAGGGCTGACCGCCGAAGAGATTATTTTAAACGGGATCTCCAAGGCAACAGATCCCTCCAGCGGCGGGCGGCATATGTCTAACCATTTTGCCAAGGTGGAATGGAATATTCACAGTGTATCATCGCTGACCGGAAACCATGCCTTACATGCAGTAGGTGTTGCC
>CAZOYZ010000626.1:0-3013 GCA_964584045.1 uncultured Prolixibacteraceae bacterium
ATTACACGGTCAGTATGATCCCCCAAATCAGCAGGGTGATCATACAAAGATGCAAAATGATATCGATCCGGGTACGTGGTCCGACACCCACGATGATCGTGAAAATGCCAATACAGGTCCCAAACAGGGCAAATGCCTGCACGGTCCTTGCAATAACCTGCTGGTTGTCCGGACTGAACAGGGTCAGGATAAAACCTGTCACAAGCACCAGTCCAATAATGGTTTCGGCAATTCGTGCCTTGGTATGTTCATACCCTTTGCCGAAAAAGCCGAAATGCAGGGAGGCAGCTCCCAGAAACAGAACAGATTGAAGGATTAAAAAAAGCCTGATCATATCACCAGGTTACGATATGTTGCTTTTCTTTTCTTCAGCCAGGAGTCAATGCTCCACGGCCCTGCCCCGGCTGCTGAAAAATACAACCAGATGAAGCAGTAAAGGATTGCAGGCTGACCGCCATTCACAATCGGCCAAAAGCCTTGTATCGCATGAAACTGGAAATAGGCGACAGCCATTTCTCCTGCCAACAGAAAAGCCACCGGACGTGTAAACAGACCAATCAGCAACAGTAAACCACCGAATGCTTCCAGTATCCCCCCAATTCCTACCTGCGACATCAGTTGGGCCGTTTCACCATTTGGAGGCATTCCAACGGGAAATGCGAAGAGTTTCATTGTTCCTGCTGTGATGAACATGATGGCAGACGTAATACGCAGCAAGCTTTGCGTATAAGGCGCCCATGATGACCATTTTGTAACAAGATTTGCCATTACCGTTTATTTTTATCATTCTGAAAGATACAATTAAATAACTGGTTTTATGCTGTATGGAAACGACAACTACAGGGGGTGATTGCGTCGGAATGTTTTTGCCGGAACGGTCTCCAGGATTTCTGCAACGACAGGAATTCAGGCGGGATTGCTGCATCTTGATTTAATTACCCAAGGCAACGAACCCATGTTGCGTTGATTTTAACGAACCTTTTCGTAACTTTGGGACAAATGGTTATCGATGAAAGGTACCCGGAATATATTATCATTAGTTAAAAAAAAGATCCATTACGTTGATCCTCATGCAAAAATATTTTTGTTTGGATCGAGAGCACGGAACGATTATAGAGATGACTCGGATTGGGACTTTTTGGTGCTGACAGAAAAACAAATAACGCAGGAGTTAAAGAATCGGATTAGTGATTCACTTTTTGATGCGGAATTGGATACAGGTCAGGTTTTAACAACTATTGTACAAAATGCAGAAACCTGGAGAAAGTACTCAGATACTCCAATATACAAAAATGTCACCAGGGATAGTATTGAATTATGAGTGAGGAGAAACAGGACTTAATTGAATATCGAATTTCCAGATCAAAAGAAACATACGAAGAAGCACTGCTTCTTGCAAAAAACGGCTATTGGAATGCTGTTGGAAACAGGCTATATTATGCATGTTTCTATATCGTAAATGCACTATTGATTAAAAATGATCTAAATTTTTCAAGTCATAATGGTGTAAGAAAAGAATTTCATAAATCGTTTGTCAAAACAGGTTTAGTCAGTATTGATTCAGGGAAAACTTATAACAGGCTTTTTAATCTCCGACAAGAAGGTGACTACATAGACTTTCAGCGTTTTACAGAAGAAGATATTAATCCGTTCATTGAAGATGTCAGGATAGTTTTAGTGGAGATTGAATCCATATTAATGGATTTACCCAAATAAGAACGTTTCAACTAAACGAGTGCCCAGCCGGGATTGTTTGGCTTTGCCGACACTTGTATAGCTATTCCAGTCAGGAACCTTAAAACTGTATGGCAATTTCAGTAAAGGACACTGTCTAAAATATTCCTTTCGTCTACATCATTTTTTATAAATTGCCTTCATTCCAATTTGTTAGACACTCATCATGCAAAATCTTTCATAATTCTGAAAATTGTATTTAATTTCGCCAAAAATCTGAAAATTTTGGAGAGCAAAGGGAAACATAAATTTATCCGGTTTAGAGAAGAACGCTCTCAGGAGTCTTTTACTGATTTTTTTAATTACTACTATCACAGGTTAACCCAGTTCGCGACGACCATCCTCCGGTCAGAATTACTGTCCGAAGAAATTGTTCTGGATGTGTTCCTGAAACTATGGGAACAACGAAAAATGAAGGATACCATCGACAATATTGAAACGTATTTATACATCTCAGTACGAAACAAAGCCATCAACGTCCTTAAAGACAAACAAAAATTTCACTTCGACATGCTGGAAAACGCTCATATCAGGCTGGCCGATTACAAGGCAACGGTAGAAAGCGAACTGATCGAGCATGAGCTGTTTGGAGCCCTTCATGATGCGGTAACCCAGCTCCCCGCCAAGTGCAAAATCATTTTCAAGCTGATCCGGGAAGACGGACTTACCCGGAATGAAGTGGCACAGATCCTGAATATTTCTGTCAAAACAGTCGACAACCAGGTAGCTATCGCGGTAAGAAAAATTGCAGACCAACTTCATATCGATCTTTCCAATCCTAAAAATTCGCATGGACTAATGACTTTTCTGCTTACGTTATAGCCTGTCATTTAACTACTTAGAAATTCGCATTGAAATTTTCCAAAAATAATTCAATTTCTTTTGGGGAAATTTCAGGAAAAAATTGTCCTTACCCCGAAATTAAAACAGCGCATTAGAATGGACATTTCCCTGATAATAGCACGCATCTTACTTAAAGTCGCAAGAAAGGACGAAGCAGATGTAATTTCCCGATGGAAGAATATTTCAGAAAAGAATGCTTCATTTGCTGATTATCTGGAGGCATTCTGGAACCTTCCTGTCGAAGAAGTACCGTCAGGACGGTTAAACGCGGCCAGGAAAAGATTACTGGTCCGGTTAAATTCAAAAGGATCAGGACCTGAAGAAAGATCATTGACCTGGTTTTTATCAAGAATTGCAGCTTCAATAGCGATCATGATCGCTATCGCCGGGTTATCGGTTTACATCGCCTCAGAAACAAACCTGTTTTACAAAAACA
>CAZOYZ010000627.1:0-3011 GCA_964584045.1 uncultured Prolixibacteraceae bacterium
TTCGATGATTATATCGTGGAGGATAAGTACGGCTTGGAAAGGATTGTAGGACCTGTCGAAAAATATCCGGGAAATCCGCTGGATTTTGGCGAATTTAAACCATGGGAACTCTATCCGAATCTGGATGGGTCAAACCCCCGGTACCAGGGAATTATGCTGTCGATTGTGATTTATGACCCCTTGGAGAAACTATATAAAGGCTGGTATGTAATCAGACGTACCGGAGGATTTAAAAGCGCCCGGAATCATTCCACTTTGTATGTTGAAAGCAAAGATGGGATTCATTGGGTTAAACCGGAACTGGATTTCTTTCCGGTTAACGGACAGAAGACAAATATTGTTCTGTACGAAGAATCAACGTCGTCACTGACCACCGCTCATTTACATGATGTAATTCTGGATACGCTGGCAACGGATCCGGAAAAGCGCTTTGTTGGGTTGGTTTCGCGGGTTCCTCCCGGAGAAACGGATCGATGTATGGTTCTGATTCATTCACCCGATGGCAAAAAATGGACGACGCCTGACGATGCCATCCTGTTCCGGGGAGTTTCAGACAGCTCCTTTTCTTTGGCGCGCGATGCGGGTAATCAAGGATGGTTGCTTTACCGGAGACCGCCAACACAGGCGCTCGTAAGGGAAGAAAAGTTCTATTCAGGCAGAAATACCAAGCGACGCGTTTCGGTGGCGGTCAGTCAGGATCTGAAACATTGGACTTACCCCCGGAATATTGTGGTAATGGACGAACTTGACGATTCAAAACTAACCCAGACCGGAAATAAAATGGATATTGACTGGGCCAAGGTGATCAAATATGAGGGTGTTTATTTAGGTTTGCTTGATCTGATGGATAACCTGATTATCGCTGTTCCCCGGCACAGTCATTTAATGTGGAGCAGGGATGGTTTTGACTGGGAACGTTTGTCCGAGCGTCAACCGTTCATTGAAAACGGGGCTCCCGGCGAGTGGGATTCGGGATCGATAGGCCGTCACTCCATTGTTCCTGACGGTGACCGCATCCGGATTTATTACGGACTTGGAGGAAATACGCCACAAGGGTATTACGGACAGAAAGGAGAAGAGGACCTATCCCGGTTTCGGGGAACAGGTTTGGCTTTCATTGGCAGAGACCGGTTCATTGGTTTGCAGGGCGGACCGGAGGGGGGTTATTTGCTGACGAGACAGTTTATTATGGATGGTGACAAACTGGAAATAAATTGTTTATCGCAGGTGCAGAATCCTCCGCCGGCTCTGGGTTGCCTCATCAAGGCCGAACTGCTGCAGGCTCCGGTGGAGCATTATGCTGCAGAGTCTTATTCGGGATTTTCCATGAACGAGTGTGATCCGGTCACGGTAAAGGACGCGCTTCGTTACACGGTCTCATGGAAAGGAAAATCCGATCTTTCGGCGCTCCGGGGTAAACCTGTCTATATCCGGTTTTATATCCGGAATTCGACGTTGTACACCTTTCGGATTAACAACTCCGACTTTCTTCCTCATCAATGAAACGATTCAACTGACTATGAAACGACAAATTACCCGAAGAGATTTTCTCACAAAAAGCATTGGTGTCGGACTGGGGATTAGTGTGATCACCGATAAAGCTTATTCCCGCATTTCATGTGACCATTCCGGAACCGGTGGGCACCGACAAGTTCCGCTGATCAGAAAGGGAGAGAAACAACTGTTTGCGGACGACGTGATGATTGCCCGGCTTTTTAACGTCAAACGTCGGGTTCATCCGGCCAGTAAGCTTGACCAGCCCGTACTTGAGGCTGATATGCCCTGGGAGACAAGCGACCGATTCTGTGAAAAGGACCGGCGGATATACATTTACGGAACAGTGTTACGCGATTCTGGCACCGGATTATTCAACATGTGGTACAATCGTTATAAGGATAATTATTTTGCCGTATCAAATGATGGCATTAGCTGGCAACGGCCCAATCTTGGCCTGTTGGGAGACAATAACAAGATACCCTTGTTTGATTTCCATAGTCCAAGTATCATCCTGGATAAATGGGCGACTGATCCTGCGAAACGGTATCAGGCTATTGGTTCAAAAGGCGGGTGCTCGGCCGCCTATTCGCCGGACGGACTGAGATGGACGCTTTACCCGCGAAATCCGGTATTTGAAAGTGACGATACCATGACACTTGCTCAGGATCCAAAGAGCGGCGAATACCTGGCATTTCATAAAAGTCGAAGTAAAGAGGCTGTTGGGCGACAGGTGGCGCTTGCTGTGAGTAAGGATATGCAGAATTGGTCAAAATCGGAATTGGTCATGGTAACCGATGAGATTGATCATCAGGAAGCCAGATTATTGGAGGGCGGTACCCATTCTGAGTTTTATAATATGTCGGCTTTCCCCTACGGCAACCAGTGGTTAGGGTTGGTAACCCTTTTCCGGCGTACCGGCGTACCTAAAATATTACGTGGAGCAGGACAAAGTAAAGCCGAGGGACCGATCGACGTCCGCCTGGTTCACAGTCGTGACGGCAGAAAGTGGGAACGCTGTTCTGACCGTTCGCCTGTGATCGGTTTGGGTCCGCATCACTACGATTCAGGGAGTATTCTTGGCTTGTGCAATTCTCCCGTCATTGTCGGTGATGAAATGTGGATGTATTATACAGCCATGACAACGACCCACGGGGGATACCTTCCCGATAAGGAACTTTCGATTGCCAGGGCTGCCTGGCGGCTGGACGGCATGGTTTCCATGTGCGCGGGCGATGAACGCGGCAGTATTGAAACGGGATCATTTAAGACAGAAGGAGGTATATTGTCCGTAAATGCAGATGTGAAAAAAGGGGAGTTAAAAGCGGAAGTTCTGGATGCAAATGGATCGATCATCCGGGGCTATGAGAAAAGTGAATGTGTCGCTTTTAACGGGGATTCCGTGAAACAACGCATCAAATGGAACAAGCAGGACTTATTGCCTGGTGACAGACCTGTGCGCGTCCGTTTCTACTTATCAAAGGGAGATTTGTACAGCTTTACTGTTGAATAAGAGG
>CAZOYZ010000628.1:0-3008 GCA_964584045.1 uncultured Prolixibacteraceae bacterium
GGTTTTGCGTTCCACCGCACACTGGTCAGACAGGATATAGTCGCCTTTTTCAAGATACCTGGACGAAGAATAGTGTGCCCGATCGTCATTGATCGGCTCATTCCACGTCATTTTAGGCATATTGTAATGGGTTGCTTCTGCCGGGTAATTCAAATCGGCACGTGTCACATTCAATATTTTGTTGCCTGCTGTGCCTCTGAGTAAAAAATCAAGGCTGATGTTTTTATAAGAAAATGAATTGAACCATCCCCCGGTGGCCTTAGGCTGGGCACTTCCGAGATAAAAATGATCGTTTCCCGAAGGATTGATCGTTGACGCCCCGTCGGCGGTCTTAAACTGCGACACACCAGCGTCATTGCGTCCGGCATATTGCCAAATCCAGAATTGTCCGATCGGATATCCTTCTTCAATGATCTGAACGTAATTCCCGGATTGCCCGTGCTCGCCAACACCTGCCATTTTGATATAGTCCAGATGGAAATTCTCGTTCGAAAGTTTATTGATTTTGTTTCGGTTAAACGACACGTTGAACGTGGAATTCCAGCTAAAATCACGGCGTTTGACCGGAATCGCGTTCAGGGAGACTTCCCATCCCTTGTTTTCCATTTCCCCAACGTTCGCAAGAAGAGTGGGGATATAATACTGGGAAGCGGGGACTCCATAAGCAAAAAGCATATCTTTGGTGACTTTGTCATACCACTCCACCGTTCCGTTTAACCGTCCTTTCAATACCGAAAAGTCGATTCCGACATTCAGGATTCCGGTACTTTCCCATTTAAGATCGGGGTTTTCGTTTTGTACCGGGGTAATTGAGGTGACAAAGGCGCCATTGCTGTAGAATTTACCGCCTGCGCCATAACGCAGTCTTGAAATCAGCGGGTCGAAACCCAGCGAGTTTCCGCTTACGCCATAGCCAACACGCATTTTCAGGTTGTCAAAGAGTTGTTGGTTTTTCATAAATGACTCTTCCGTAATCCGCCATCCAACCGATGCAGAAGGGAATGTTCCCCAGCGGTTGTTTTTTCCAAATGCAGAAGAACCATCACGCCGGATCGTAGCCTGGATCAGGTATTTACCTCCGAACGAATAGTTAAGACGGGCATAGGCAGATATCATACGCAATGTTAGGATGGCCGCGCTCCCGTAATTAACGACATACCCTGTCGCGCCACTACCCATCCCGAGATTGTTATAACTGATCTGATCAGAAATGAAGTTTTTATTTGTCGACTGGAATCCATTGCCGGTAACATCTTCCTGCCAGGAGTACCCTGCCAGCAGTTTTACGTCATGGTTTTGAAAGGTCCTTTCGAACGTTAAAAAGCTCTCCAAAAGTTTCTTTTCACTTTCATACGAACTACGGACAGCCGAACCGTTTTGGCCCTGGGCCAGCGATGACGCTTTTCCATAATACGTTCTTCCGTTGGACTGGCTGTTTTGGTAAGAAGCATTGAACTCGTAATCGAGACCTTTCAGGATATTAAACTGAATTTGGCCTGTGCCCAGGATCGCTTTGCTGCGGCTATTGGCATCATTCTGGTCAAGCAAAGCCACTGGGTTTTTTGCTCCCGGGTGAGCGAAGTTCTCATTGTAATTTCCGTTTTCATCTTTAATACTGACGGTAGGCAAATAATTGATCATATTCAGGAGAAAATCGCGGTTTCCGTTAAGCGAGGCTCCATTAGTATCGCTCGAGGGAAGAATTTTCGAATCGGAAACGGTGGCTGTAATGGTCAATCCGACTTTTAACCGGTCGTTCATCGCTTTCTGCTTAACATTGGCCATCAACGAAAAACTGTTGACTCCTGTTTCCTTGATAATCCCCTCGACCTGCTTGTAAGTCACACTGGAGAAATACGTGGTCTTGTCCGTGCCACCGCCGATGGAAACATTGTTGTTGTGCGATATTCCCACCCGGGTCACTTCGTCCATCCAATTGGTAGCAGCATTGTCTTCATCTTCGGGAGCGACATTCAAGTTGTTTTCTGACAGGAACGAGCGGTATTCGTCGGCCGACATCATGTCGATCTTATTGGAAATCGTTTCAACGCCAACATAACCGTTGTATGAAATCTTCGTACGGTTAGAGTCTCCCCGCTTTGTGGTGATAATGATCACACCATTGGCTGCTTTCGATCCGTAAATAGCAGTAGCTGAAGCGTCACGTAAAATGTCAATCGAAACGATGTCGTCCAGGGAACTGAGCAACCCGCCGGGAACCCCGTCAATCACGTAAAGAGGCTGCTGCGCGTCTCCGGTGCGCAAGGTGGAAGGACCCCGAAGCATCACCGCAGTTGCTCCCGTGGGGTTTCCGTCTTTGGTGATATGCAAACCCGGGACCTTGCCTTGCAACATTTGCATCACGTTTGTATGCGTACCGACATTAAAATCCTCGGCATTTACCGTTGTGACCGAACTGGTCAGGTCCTTCTTCTTGATTGAACCGTACCCGATCGCAACAACCTCTTCAATACCAATTGTCTCCTCCAAAAGCGTCACATTGATGTTCGTCCTTCCTTCAACGGGTATTTCCTTTGTTATCATCCCGACAAACGAAAATACCAGCACCGCATCAACCGGTACGTCAACGAATGTATAGCTCCCGTCAGCGTTCGTAATTGTTCCACCTGTTGTGCCTTTTTTCATGACCGTTACTCCCGGTAAAGGCGCCCCGGAAGAATCGGTAACCTTACCCGTTATTTTCCGGCCCTGCTCCGCCGGGTTTCTGACATTCAAGGCGATCACATTATTGTCAAATACCTGGTATGAGAACTCCCGTCCTGAAAAAATAGCATTTAAGACGGCTTCAATATCCGCGTCCTCAAGATGCAGGCTAATGACCTTGTTGACGTCGATATTCTCATTGCGGTAAAGAAACTTGAAATTGGTTTTTTGTTCGATCTCCTGCAAAGCCTGCCGGATCGTCACATTTTTTTGAGAGATACTGATCGTCCCCTGTGAAAATACCGCACCGGAAACGTGCAGGATCGACAGAAGCATAAAAAATG
>CAZOYZ010000629.1:0-3003 GCA_964584045.1 uncultured Prolixibacteraceae bacterium
GCTTTAATGGGATCCAGGCTGGCATGGTGCTCCTTGTTCCCGCCTGCGATGTCCTTGCCGTTGTACGTGATCCGGAGGAATGGTTTTCCCCAGCCGCTGATGAGGTAGGTACCTGTTTGGGGAGCGATCAGAAAACCGGACCACCGGATGCTGAATTCATCCGTTTTCAATCGCGGATCAGGCGTTCCGATGTCCCATACAAAATCAATATGATCATCGACCTGGGTGAAAAGCGGTTTACCTTCAAGATTGTTATTATCGAAGTATTCTCCCCGGATGCCCTGCCGGCCATCGGGAGTCTCCAGGTAAACGGAAGGGATCGGTTTGAAAGCCGGTATACCCTCTGCCAGATCGCAACCCTGTGCGTATAAAACCGTTGTCTGTGGTTCAACTTTGTTTTTAATCCCCTTGAGTACGGTTACCGGATTGACAGGGATTCCATTGTAATTACCCCACAGCGATTGGACTTCATCGGCGTTCGGACCAATCACGGCAATGGTTTTCAATGATTTTGACAAGGGTAAGGCGTTGTTCTGGTTCTTCAGCAGCACGATGCTTTCCCGGGCAGCCTGACGGGCCAGGTTGTCATTGGCCGGGTTATTATTGACTGAAAAGGGGATCTGCGCATATTCCACTTTTTCAACAGGATCGAACATGCCCAGTTTGAACCGGGCCATGAAAAGACGTTTCACGGCCACATCGATCTCTTCGGCCGTGATCAGGCCTTTTTTCACGGCTTCGTGAAGCGCTTTGTACGTGCCTCCGCAGTTCAGGTCGCACCCTTCCTTCACCGAGAGGGCGGCTGCTGAAGCTGCATCAGGTACGATCTTGTGATATTCCCAGATATCGTCGATTGCGCCACAGTCGGACACCACGTACCCGTTAAAACCCCATTCATTTCTCAGAATATTGAACAGGGTAGGGCTGGCGCAACAGGCTTCACCCCTGAACCGGTTGTAAGCCCCCATCACGGAATAGACACCTCCGTCAACAACCAGTGTGCGGAATGCAGGAAGATACGTTTCGCGCAGGTCTCTTTCACTAACATTGGCATCGAACCCGTGTCTGAGCGGCTCCGGGCCGGAGTGTACAGCATAATGCTTGGCCGTGGCCACCACCTTGAAATAGTTCGGATCGTCACCCTGCAGACCAAGGACGAATTCCTTGCCCATTTCTCCGGTCAGGTAAGGGTCTTCTCCGTAAGTCTCATGTCCGCGCCCCCAGCGGGGATCCCTGAAAATGTTAATGTTCGGTGACCAGAAGGTGAGCCCCTGGTAAATTCCCCGTTCTCCCCGCCTTACAAATTCGTGATGCTTGGCACGGGCTTCGTCCGAAGTAGCCGAAGCTACATCAAAGATCAGTTTCCTGTTCCAAGAGGCAGCGATCGAGATCGACTGCGGAAAAACAGTGGCATATCCCGCCCGCGCCACCCCGTGGAGGCACTCATTCCACCAGTTGTATTTGGGGATACCCAACCGGTCAATGGCAGGGGCCTGATTAAGGAGCTGGTCTATTTTTTCAGCAATCGTCAGTTTCGAAACCAGATCATCCACGCGTTTTTCCATAGAAAGCTTCGGATCCTGAAAAGGATATTCATACTGGGCAGCCGCATAGAAATGTACGGCCCACAGAAAGATAAAAATAAGGAATAGGTTCTTCATAATGATGGGTTTTGTCTGTTCTGTTCTGGTACGCAAAACTAAGAAAAAAAAACATTTTTCCTAAGCCAATTTAGCGGAGACCTTACCCGGGTCATTTTTTTGGAACGGAATAAGTAATTTTTTTCATTAAATCATCAGGAAGAATATCGATCCGGTGCCGTTTTTACCCCGGATTTTGATAGTTTTGGCGGAGGAAAGACAATTGGGATCAAAAAGATACAGAGCGATGCACAATTACAGAATTACGAACGGAAGAATTATTCTAAAAGATTCAGTGTTGGATCATTATGACCTGGTCGTTGAAAACAATACCATTACAGCGATCACACAGGATCGGGACAAGTATAAAAATATGGAAACGATCGATGCGGACGGGGCATATATTTCGCCCGGTTTTGTCGAGCTGCACTTTCACGGATGCGGACCTTACGGTTTCGACGCCCTGGGTGAATCCGATCTGCAGCATATCATCGATTTTCTGAAGGTCAGGGGGATTAATACCTTCGTTCCCACATTCCAGTGGAGTGAAAAAGTGGTGAATGACGTGGCCGGAAAAATCAGACAGTCCGGTTTTCTACAACAGTACATTCCAGGTATTTACATAGAAGGACCCTTTATCAGCAAGGAAAAAAAGGGAGGGATTTCGGTCGACTGTATCCGGGATGCGGATCCAGACCTGTTAAAGAGAATTATTGATGATACGCAGGGGTTGTTAAAACTGATGACCATTGCGCCGGAGAAGGAAGGGGCCAAGGCACTGTTCGACTGTCTGAACCAAAACGGTATTATTCCCTGTTTCGGGCATTCGAACTGCGAGGTGAAAGACATCTTCGCGCCGGGTCCGTACAAAACCGGCATCACACACCTGTTCAATGCCATGTCGCCTTTTTCACATCAAAAAAGCGGTTTGGCCATGTTCCCATTCATCAACCGGGATACGTTTTTCGAGTTGAACGGGGACGGCGTTCATGTCAACGATGAAGCAGTGAAGATCTGTTACAGCAGTTTAAACAAGGAGCGACTGATCCTGATTTCCGACGCGGTGATCTCGGCCGGTATGGAATACGGGGAATATCAATACTATTCCAGGGCCGTAGTTTCCGGCAAAAACGGCGTGAGGTACAAGGATGATCATGTGCTGATGGGATCAAACCAGTTAGTGAATGAAATCATGAAGCGATTGATCAGGCTCACCGGCGCCCCGGTTTGGGAGGCAGTCCGCTTTGTTTCCTTTAATCCCTGTGTGCTCCTGGGCATCGACGACAGGAAAGGCAGCATTGAACCCGGCAAAGAGGCCGACCTGATCCTGCTCGATCAGGATTATCACGTGATCCGGAACTTA
>CAZOYZ010000630.1:0-3003 GCA_964584045.1 uncultured Prolixibacteraceae bacterium
TAGAATATCAGATTCCGGTTCTGCAGGTTGTGGGTTCGAGTCCCGCCGGGGTCACAGATGGTTTCAGAAGCCTTCAAATTGTAAATTTTGAAGGCTTTTTTGTTCGACAAGCACGAGATACCCGTTCTCGCCCATAAGGAAAAGATATTCGAAAGTAACTCATAAACGGCAGAATAATGTTCATGAAAAGCCTCTGACTAAAATATTTCAGGATCTCAGAAATCTTCTTCAGAAAGTATTAATTTAGCGCTGAAGATAAACCAGAAAAATAAAGACCAAATAAATGCGCTTAACGCCTGTTTCGTGCTAAGTTACATCCAGCTTTATTTGAACCATGAATAAGCAAAAAATAGAAGCCTATATTGAAAAAACCGAATTAGCCGATTTTAAATGGATAAATCCTAAAGATATTGTCGTCGCTCAGTGGGTAAGGGTGAAATGTGAGTTTGGGTGCAGCGATTACGGGCATGGCGCATGTCCGCCGAACACACCTACTGTAGATGAATGCAGAAATTTTTTCAGCGAGTACAATACGGGATTGATCATCAGGCTTACCAGGTCGGCAGATAAAGACCATTATCCGTCCGATTGGTCGAAAGAAGTAACCCATCAATTGCTCGAACTCGAAAGAAAAATTTTTTTGGACGGCTTCCAGAAAGCATTTCTGTTAAATCAGACCTGTTGTTGTTTATGCAAGGAATGCATGGGCAACAGAGTCGATTGTAAGGACAAAAGAAAATCCCGCCCGAGCCCTGAGGCATTTGCCGTAGATGTTTATCAGACGGTCCGGAATAACGGAATGGAAATAAATGTTGTCAAAGAAAGCCCTGGACCGATAAACAGGATTGCCATACTCTTAATTGAATAAGCCGGTATGATAAAAAATATCAGCATGAAGATAAGTATCGCAGCGTTTGGCGATTTGGAAAAAATTCTTGAGTTACAAAAGACAGCATATATCCAGGAGGCTGAAATTTACAACGATTTCAGTATTCAACCATTGGCTCAGACAATGGATTCCCTTCTGGGGGAATGGCAAAACGGAATCGTGCTAAAAGCGGTAGCAGATGGACAAATTATCGGCTCTGTGCGTGCTCAGAGGGTCGATCACGTTTGCAAAATCGGAAAATTAATAGTAAGCCCCAACTATCAAAACAAGGGAATTGGCAGAAAACTGATGGCGGAAATCGAAAGTACTTTTCAAAACTGTTCAGTATACGAATTATTTACAGGTTCCATGAGTAAGAAAAACCTCGCCCTTTACCGGAAACTTGGATATAAAGACTATCAAACCGAGCAGATAAACAGTCGTCTCACCCTTATCTTTTTACGCAAACAGAACAGGACGGATTGCGAATTCATAAAAAACAGACTGGCTCCTTGCGGGTTAATACAGGATTTGATGAGCATCTAAATAAACGGTTTGTGGCGATTAACGGGCGAATGGCGAAAATTGGGGTTGAGGAATATTACAATGAGATTAAAGATAAAGCGCGATACTAAAATGAAACGGATACTGCTCATTCTTATTTTCTGGGTCAGCGTTCCACAGGTGTTTTCCCAGACAAACGCCTCAAAGCTGGTCATGTTATCCGGATCGGGTGAAACAACCTATGCGCCCTCAGGCGGGTTTTCATACTCGCATCACACCAATTACAGCATGAACATACGAAGCATCACAGTAAAATGGGATTTACGGCTGCTGTTGGGCGAACCGGTTGTTGATGGTGTCTTTCAATGGACTGCCGGAGACAACACTCCTGTCGACTATCTCGACTACCGTGATTGTGTTTTGCTGGAATGCTCGCCTCAAAAGTCGTTCGGCTACCTCGTGTACATCAAAATTGCGCCGACCGTGCCAAAATCGGGAGAAGGTTATGGATTTAACACCCCCGGATCACCTGCCTGGTCAAAAGTGTTTTGTACCAGGACAGGAGAAGATATGACGACAAGGGTGCCCGGCTTCAATGCCAAAACCGCAAAGGAGATCTGGAAAAACGGATTTTATGTCACCGGGGTTGTTCTGGTCCGTCAAGGTGGGAACGACGGGTATCTGCAATCGGACAACGGAGCTCAGCAGGAAGAAGCAAAGAAGCTGCAGGCCCTGCAACAGGACTCATTTGATAAATACGAGGCTCTCAAGAACCCGTTCTCCCTTTCTGTAAAAAATAACGACACCGTCTATACCAATAAGATCAAACCAATTAAATATATTCATCCTTATTTCAGCAACGGAATCTTCGCGATGATCATCAGGAATGATGAATTCAGTCAGTCGAGTCGTTCTCCCGATGCGGAAGTGAATCTCTCACCCGGATGGAACGTATTATCGTATCTTATTCGTAAAACCGGTGCGTCATTTCTGGATTCACTGAGAATTTTTTACAGTGAAAAAGGAGATGGTTCTCTGTTAAAAGATGATTTTAACGATGGCGTCCTTGACAGCAGATGGATCGTGGAAGGGGAAACCGGAGACTGGGTTACCGCCCGCGAAGAAAGCGGCATCTTGTTGATCAGGCAGGGAGGAGAACGTACGGGCATCAGGATAAACAGCAACAAACTGGCGGTTAATCCAAATCAGAAACTGATTATTGAGGTGACGAGCCGCAGGAGCGTTAACATCGATTATTACCCGGCCGATATTCTTATTAACCGGAATTATTCGCTGCGTTGCCGGAAGTATTGTGAGGGGCCTGAACATGCGCGGATCATCTGTGACCTGAAAAACGGCACAGCCGAATGTTCTGTGAACGGGGAAATTATCCGGACCTATGAAAGAATTCATTTTAAACCGGAAGAAGGTATCGAGATCGGCTTTTATTGTGCCTACTGGCAACAATGGGAGATTGACGACATATCCGTTTATCAGTGAAGCAGTCATAAAAAGACCAGTTTACGGCGACTGCACATCGTCTGCCGTAAACCGGTCTTTACCTTCTGAACGCATAACCCGGCTTCCCTACAGGTTATCCAACTGAATTGTGATCGAAAAATCGGCATTGG
>CAZOYZ010000631.1:0-2998 GCA_964584045.1 uncultured Prolixibacteraceae bacterium
GGATAATCCTCATCCTGATAGAAAAAAACCCTGATACGGTGCCTCTTTATAAAGTCAATTTCTGCTTCAGCCCTGGAAAGTACCTGCTGATTAAGAATATTGCCGGCAATGACACTCCCGATCCCCGGAACCTTCATCAGCATCTTCTCCTTTGCTTTGAAAATCGCACGCGCGCTGCCAAAACAGGTCAGCAGGTTCTTCGCATTCACGCATCCTACCCCGGGGACCAGCGATAATGCGATCCGAAAGCTGAGATCGTCAGAAGTATCCATCATTTTCGCCTTTTTATGATAAATTTACTTTATTCTTTTCTAAAAAGCAATGGGTACCTGGGCGTCTTGCGCCTTAATTGTTAACTTTGCAGAAACGCAAATGGATGACATCTTCAATTATGACCTCAACGATTATTTTTTCGCGGCAGATTGAAAAAGAGCTTGAAAAAATCATCAGCCGGTTTTCCCACGGAAAAGTATTTCTTTTAACCGAAGAAATTCCGGATAAAGTCTGCATCCCCCTGATCCGGCCTCTCATCGAAAAGACCATGATCAGGAAAATTGTCATCTCCGGAGGTGAAACCAACAAGTCAATCCGTTCCGTTGAGCAGGTATGGGAATTCCTCTCAAAAAACGGAGCGGACAGGAAGTCGCTGCTTATCAACATTGGAGGGGGAATGCTTACTGACCTTGGCGGCTTTGCGGCTTCAACCTTTAAACGAGGGATGGCCTTTATAAACATCCCCACGACGTTGCTGGCTCAGGTTGATGCTTCACTTGGAGGGAAAACAGGCATTAATTTTAATGGCCTTAAAAATGAGATCGGCATTTTCAGAGAACCGGATGCGGTCTTGATCGATACGGAGTTTCTGAAAACCATTGACAGAAAGAATTTTCTTTCCGGATACGCTGAAATGATCAAACATGGCCTGATTAAAAGCCCTGATCACTGGAAGGAATTACAGGAGTTTGACCTGGATAACATCGATTACCTTTCACTTCAGGAGATAATCGCTCATTCTGTCGCAGTGAAAGATTGGCACGTCCGAAATGATCTGACTGAAAAGAATATCCGGAAAGCGCTAAACTTCGGACATACGACAGGACATGCTTTTGAGAGCTATGCCCTCAGCCAGGCTCGCCCTGTACTTCACGGATATGCCGTCGTGTACGGAATGATCGCTGAGTTATATCTCTCTTCTCTGAAATGCGGTTTCCCTGACGGGGAGATGAAGCATATCACGGCGTGGTTACTTGACAAGTACGGAAAATTTGAAATCACGGAAAAAGACTACGACGCGCTGTATGAATTAATGACCCATGACAAAAAGAATGAAGCCGGCCGGATCAATTTCACGCTTCTTTCGGGGACGGGACAAGCCGAGATAAATCAGGATTGCTCAAAAGATTTGATCGTTGAGGCTCTGGATTACTACAGAAAACTGTAAAATAGTCGTAAGTTCCGGATCGTGAGACCCGGGACTCAGGAACTTCTTCAATCATTAATCGTTAACCGCTAATCGTTCATCCTAATGAAGTATTTTCTTTCGAAATCTGATAAGACCATCAAGGGCACGATCAGCCTGCCGTCGTCAAAGAGCATTTCAAACAGAGCCCTGATCATTCATGCACTCAGCTACAGCCCTTATGAGATCGGAAATTTATCGGACAGTGACGATACCCGCGTGATGCAGCAGATTTTCAGTTCCAATGCGAACGTCTTTGATATCGGTCATGCCGGGACAGCCATGCGCTTTATGACGGCGTTTCTTGCCCGTGTTGTTGGCGAATGGACCTTAACGGGCTCTGAAAGAATGAAACAACGTCCGATCAAAATCCTGGTAAATGCCCTCAACGAATTAGGGGCAAAGATCGGGTATCTTGAGAAGGAGGGTTTCCCTCCTTTGAAAATTTGGGGTTCCCACCTCCGGGGCAAATTACTGGAGTTGGACGGCAGTGTGAGCAGCCAGTATATTTCGGCTTTGCTCCTGATCGGACCGGTACTCGAAAACGGTCTGACACTGAGGTTGAAGAACAGGATCACTTCAAGATCGTACATTGAGCTGACCCTGAAGCTGATGAACCGGTTTGGGATTGATTACACGTGGGAAGGGAATGAGATCCGGATTGAAGAACAAACATATAGGCCGGTCGAATTCACCGTCGAGGCTGACTGGTCGGGCGCATCATACTGGTACCAGTTGCTGGCGTTGGCCGAAGAAGGAGAAGTTGAACTTCCAAACCTTGAGTTACCGGGCATGCAGGGCGATCGTATCGTCGCAGAATGGTTCAGACAATTTGGTATCGAAAGCAAATGCTGCGGAAACAGGATCACGATCAGAAAAGCAGAATCTGCCAGGCCCGTTTTCCTGAAACTCGACTTTCTTGAAAATCCGGACCTGGCACAAACGATGGCCGTTTTGTGTGTCCTGAAAAAAGTCCCTTTTCATTTCTTCGGATTGGAAACCTTGAAGATCAAAGAAACCGACCGGATCGCAGCGCTGCAAAAGGAATTGATCAAATTTGGGGCATTGCTGCATGAGCCACGGCATGGTGAGCTTCAGTGGGACGGAACATTTCCGTTTGAAAAAGAAGACATACCGGTCATCTCTACCTACCATGATCACAGGATGGCATTGGCTTTTGCTCCGGCTGCCCTTGAAGGAAACATTATTATTGATGACCCCCTGGTGATCACGAAATCCTACCCGCGATTTTATGAAGACCTCAGGCAAACAGGCTTTAAAATTGAAGAAGTCATGAGTAACGAGTAGCGAGTCGTGACTGACGCTTCGCTGTTTGATGGCTCCGTCGTTCCTGTTTTTGCTGTTGTTACTGTTATTTTTCCGGTGTCCGGTTCCCAACTTTTGTCTCACGACTCATTACTCACTACTCGCTACTTTTTTATCGTCTTTCCTGGAAAAAGGCAGTCAACAGATCGGCGCAATCCTCACCCAATACACCTCCAACAACTTCAGTTCGCGGGTGAAGCGCATGTGGCGCGA
>CAZOYZ010000632.1:0-1341 GCA_964584045.1 uncultured Prolixibacteraceae bacterium
TCCCGGAACCTCCGGTGACTGAGCTTGAAATGAGGCTTGAGAAATGCAGGGATTTCATGGATTCGCGAAGCCTGACACACATGGTCGTTTACGGAGACAGGGAACATTTTGCAAACCTGATGTACATGACCCACTTCGATCCCCGCTTCGAGGAAGCTTTGCTGATCGTGGGCATGGAGGGCAAACCCCTGATCCTCGTAGGGAATGAATGCGTGGGTCATTTACGTATGTCGCCATTGTATAACAGCGGAAAGTTGAGGTACGAACGGTATCAGCCTTTTTCACTGGTCAGCCAGCCCAGGGACGCCAGCAGGTCCCTGCATGCCATCTTTGAGGATGAAGGCATTGCTTTGGACTCGGTTGCAGGATGTGCCGGGTGGAAGTATTTTACCGATGCGGAGTTCCCTGAGCCGGACAAAGTACTGGAGATCCCTTCCTTTATTGCCGAAACGCTTCGTTCAATCTGCGGATACGACCATGTGGTCAATGCTGCGGACTTGTTCATGTCGCCCCGGTACGGATTGAGAACACAATGTTCGGTTCATGAGATCGCCTTTTTCGAATATTCTAATGTGATGGCTTCGGAAGGGATGAAAAACCTGCTTAAAAACTTTAGATGCGGTCTAAGCGATCTTGAGATGGTAAGGGAATACGGGTATACCGGTTACCCGCTGAGTTGCCATGTCGGAATTAAAAGTTCCGGCAATCAGCAGACCGGATTATCCGGTCCTGTCGGAACCCGGATAAAAAAGGGCGATCCGTGTTCTACCAACATTGGCTACTGGGGAAGCAATATCTGCAGGGCAGGGTGGGTCGCTGCCAGTGAAAATGACCTGCCCGCACCGGCAAAAGACTATGTGGAACAGTTCGCCGCTCCTTATTTTTATGCATGTACGCAATGGTATGAAAATCTGAAAGCAGGCACCAAAGGAGGTACATTACGGGAAATTATCGATACCTGTTTACCATTCGAAGAATTTGCCGTCTTCCTGAACCCCGGGCATCTGATCCATTACGACGAATGGGTCAGTTCTCCCATCTATAAAGGTTCGGACGATGAGATCCGATCGGGGATGTACATGCAGGTGGATATTATTCCCCGCTCCGAAAGGTACTTTTCATCCAGAATGGAAGAAGGACTGATCATTGCCGATGAAACACTGCAGCGTCAGTTAAGGGAGCAGTATCCGGATCTTTACGGCAGGTGCATGCAACGGCGAAGATTTATGACCGAAGTGCTGGGGCTGGTGCTCCCTTTTGAGATCCTCCCGTTATCGAATATCCCGGCCCTCGTTCCTCCTTTCTTCCTGAATTATAATTGTGTATTGAGCCTTAAACCTT
>CAZOYZ010000632.1:1441-2986 GCA_964584045.1 uncultured Prolixibacteraceae bacterium
AACATGATGAACCGGGTAATCACATTCTTTCTATCTGGGTTGATCCTGCTTTCGGCTTTTGCATGCAGGAATGAACAAAAGCCCAAACGGGTACTGACCCTGGGGATCAGGCATGAATCGAATACTTTTTCGACACTTCTGACCACAAAATCAGACTTCAAAGTTTTGCGCGGAGAAGATGCTTTGAAAAATGAATCATGGGCTGAAGTTTTTAAAAAAGCAAACATAGAAATTATACCTGTTTTACATGCCTATGCCTGGCCGGGCGGAGTTGTGGAAAGATCTGCCTTTGAAGATTTCATGAATGAGATCCTGGATGGGATCAGGCGTGCCGGACACCTGGACGGGATCTATATGGATATGCACGGCGCGTTGCACGCGCAGGACTATGAGGACGCCCAGGCTACGCTCATTCAAAAAATCAGGGAACTGGTTGGAAAGGATGTGCTGATCAGCGGCAGCTTTGACCTGCACGGGAACCTCTCACCGGACTTCGTCAGGAATATCGATCTGATCACCGCCTATCGTACTGCACCCCACCGCGACGGGGCTGAAACGAGAGCAAGAGCTGCACAACTGCTTACTGATGCACTGAAATTTGGATGGAAAACTCACATCGAATACGTTATTGTACCCATTTTAGTGCCGGGAGAGAAGAGTATTACCGAAGTAGAACCTTTGCATTCGATCTATGCCCAAATACCGGATGTAGCCAGAACGGAAGGTCTTCTTGATGCGTCGATTTTTGCCGGATACTGCTGGGCCGACCTGCCCCGCTCGGCTATGCGGGTTTTTGTCGTGGCAGATGACAAAAAGTATGCCCGTGAAGCAAAAAATGAAGCGATCCGCCTCGCAAGGCAAATCTGGGACAGCAGGGAAAAGATGATCCTGGATGTTCCATCCGGATCAATCGGTGAAATGCTTGCGAAAGCAGAAGAATATCCCGGTGAAACGGTTTTTATTTCCGATTCGGGCGATAATACCACGGCAGGAGCCCCTGGCGATAATCCGCAGGTGCTGAGGGCTATGCTGGAACATCACGTTGAAGACGCGCTTGTGGCTGGTATCGTGGATCCGGAAGCGCTGAAGGAATGCATCCGCGCAGGCACTGGAGCGACGGTCAGCCTGGATCTGGGAGGAAAGGTGGATACTGTTTTCGGATCACCCCTGCCCATAAAGGCCAACATATTGTTCCTTTCTCCCGATTCATTGATGCACACCCAAAGGGGAGCAGCAGTTATTGAGACAAACGGCATAAAGACGGTGATCCTTAACAGCCGTCGTTCGTTTGTGCAGATCAGCGATTTTAAGGAAGTGGGGCTGGATCCCCTTGATTACAAAGTCGTGGTTGTAAAACTGGGGTACCTGTATCCCGAGTTGCGGGATATAGCCCCTGTTCATTTGATGGCTTTAACTTCAGGATTTTGTAATCTGGATGTGCGTACATTACCCTATAAAAACATTCATCGTCCGGCTTATCCGGTGGATATAAACATGGATTGGCAGCCGGATCCAATCCGCTAAATGATTAGATTTTAACTTAAG
>CAZOYZ010000633.1:0-2975 GCA_964584045.1 uncultured Prolixibacteraceae bacterium
TCAAAATAAAACGTGTGGTTCCAAACCTGGGCACCGTTGTTGAAAATTCCGCCTTCCGCCTTTTTGATGATTGTTTCCAGGTCGGCCTGCTCAAATTCAGTCCCCGGTATCAGATTATTCAGATTGTTCACGTAAGCCTGATGATGCTTTCCGTGATGAAACTCAAGGGTTTTTTCACTGATGTAAGGCTCAAGCGCATTTTTTGCATAGCGCAACAAGGGTAATTCAAATGGCATAATTCTCTGTTTAAAAGTTAGACGTTCATTCTCCGAATATCTATTTTAACAGGAATATCACCAAAAAGGTTTGAAAAAAAAGAGCTTTTGTTCTATTTATAAAAAGACCAAATAAAAGGAGAATGGAGACCGGAACAGGGAAACCGGAAAGGGTTTCAGGCGGGCAGGGGTGCAATATTCGATTGTTCTGCCTTGCAATATCATCATCCCATTTAAAATATATCTAACATAATCTTAAAATAAAATAACGAAAAACCCCGAAGCCTCTGCTTCGGGGAAAAAAACCAAAAATCAACTAACCTTTAAACCGTTTAGCCACTTCATCCCAGTTGATCACATTCCAAAATGCATCAACATATTCAGGACGCCGGTTCTGGTACTTCAAGTAATATGCATGTTCCCAGACATCAATGCCAAGAACCGGAGTTCCTTTCACATCGGCTACATCCATTAACGGATTGTCCTGATTCGGTGTAGACGAAATAACTAAACTATCACCCTGCTTTATCAACCATGCCCAACCCGAACCGAAACGGGTCAGAGCAGCTTGTGTAAAAGCTTCTTTGAAATCTTTAAACGATCCGAAAGCACTGTTTATTGCTTCAGATAACTCATTTTTTGGTTCGGAGGCGCCTCCCGGTTTCATAATCTCCCAGAAAAGGTTATGATTGTAATAACCTCCGCCGTTATTTCTTATTGCGGCTGAATGTGCAGACACACCTTCCAGTATCTCTTCAATAGTTTTGCTTTCCAGGGCTGTGCCACGGATCGCTTCGTTGAGTTTCGATGTATAGGCCCCATGATGCTTCGTATGATGGATCTCCATCGTCCGGGCATCAATATAGGGCTCTAACGCATCGTAAGCATATGGTAATCGTGATAATTCAAAAGGCATATTTAATAATTTAGGATTTAAATATCTTTTTGTACAAATTTAAAACCTATACAGACTGAATCCAAATAACACCGTAACTATTTTCATCGATAATTTCTATATGCAATAGGATAACTTGATGGCGTGCACCTGGGAGGTCGCCTGCAGTCTTCATCACACACCGCAGACAGGATTACCGCTTAATATTGAAAGCTGCTGCCTCCCAGGAACTCCCTGATCAGGGAAGTTGGCGGAATTTCGGCATCGTCAAGATGATAAAAATAATCCATGAATTTCAGTAGTCTGGTGCTTTCGCTGTATTCTTCGAGTGATTCGGGAACTGCTTTCAGCAACGGTTCGGCATATTTTTTAAGGACTGCCAGTTCATAAATCAATGCCGAATTGAACATGACATCTGCGTTCTCCTGATACGGGAAAATATGTCTTTCTTCTCCGCTACGGACGCTTGGCCAGCGTCTGATGGTTTCGGCTGCCGAATATCCCCTGTACTTGCTGTCGCGGATAATTCTTCTTAGCAGCCGGTTATCGGTAGTGGATATATGGTTTTGATCATCAATGGAGACCTGTGTCAGTGCCGACAGGAAAATTTTAAAGCTCTTTCCTTCATCGATATCCGATAACAGCTCCGGATTCATTCCATGTATCCCTTCGACCACCAACACATGCCCTTTTCCCAACCGAAGTTTCTTTCCCGAGAGTTCTCTCCGCCCCAGAATAAAATTGAACCGGTACAAATCAACTTCCTCACCATTAAAAAGTTGCATCAGCTGCTGATTAAGGAATCCGACATCAATTGCTCCCAATGCTTCAAAATCATATTTCCCCTGTTCATCGAGGGGTGTCTTTTCCCTGGCAACAAAATAATCGTCCAGGGAGATCATATGCGGTACAATACCGTTCACCGCAAGCTGTACCGACAGTCTTTTACTGAACGTGGTTTTTCCGGATGACGAGGGACCCGCGATCAAGATCATTTTTAAGTCTGCTTTGCCGGCATCGATGGTGTTGGCTATTTCAACGATTTTCTTTTCATGAAGAGCTTCCGATATTTTAATAATATCTCCCCCCCTCCCGTTCGAAATGTATTCATTCAGCATACCCAGGCTCGGAACATCCATCAGTTCGGCCCGCTTTTTATGTTCTTTGAATACCCCGAATAATTTTTCCTGCACCTTCACCTCATTCAATTCCTTAAAATTGTCCGCTTTCGGCACCTGAAGAAGAATCCCGTCGAAATAGGGTACGAGGTCAAAACTGGTAAGATACCCCGTTGACGGAACATGATGACCATAAAAATAGTTGGCATACGTGTCCAGATAGTATAAATAAGAAAATAATGTTCCCTGCTGCCCAAATAATCTGGCTTTCTCTTCCAATCCCTGCTTCACCAGCTCTTCCACCGCATTCTCAGTGGGAAGACCCTTTTTTACAAACGGCACATTCCGTGAAATCCAGCTTAACATTTCATTTTTGATTTCAAAAATGTCGGACTCCGTGATGGTCCTTCCCAATCCCGGTAATTCGCAGTAATATCCCTGGCTGATGCCGTTCGGAATCCTCATCTTTACCTGGGGAAATGTTTCCCTGATCGCCACGTAGAGGAGGAACATCAGTGACCGGATATACAACCTGCGTCCGTCCGGATGGGAATAATCAATAAACTTCACCCGTTTGGATTTAACCACAACAAAAGAAAGCTCTTTCACTTTGTTATTGACAATGGCTCCGCAAACCGGATTTCTCAGCTTGATCTGCAGGTCGTTCTTGACTTCCTCCAGGGTCGTACCCAACGGATAAGACTTCAACGTACCGGTATTTTCGCAATAGATGTCGATGGTTGTCAT
>CAZOYZ010000634.1:0-2950 GCA_964584045.1 uncultured Prolixibacteraceae bacterium
GATACTTCCGGGATAAAATATTTTCAAAAGCCCCCCTCGATCCAAAATTGATAAGCTGGAATGGCGCTGCTTTTTATTCCGGACTGCTGGAAGCATGGAAATATACAGGCGCAGAAGATTACCTGGAACAGATGACAGAAGTATGCAACAATTTTCGGTGGAAATTATTCCCGGAACATCAGAATGCAACAGCCAATAATCTTTTGATGGGAGATATTTATCTGAATATGTACCTCCGTGAAAAAGATCCTGATTATATTGCCGATCTGCAAAAAGAAATAAACCGGATGATGAATTCCGGATGGAAAGGCGGGGATTACTGGTGGTGGGTAGATGCTTTTTATATGGGACCGCCTACCTTTGCCCTCTTGTCGCAGGTAACCGGTAATCCGGAATACCTGGATTTTATGCACGAAAAGTGGCAACTCACGTACAGGGATTTGTATGATGAGAAGGAACACCTATTTTACCGGGATTCGAACTGGGTTTATAATCCTAACGATCCGAAAGCCTTTACTTCCTCCGGAGGTAAGATATTCTGGTCGAGGGGGAATGGTTGGGCAGTTGGAGGAATTTGCAGGCTTTTGAATTATCTGCCCGAAGGCCATCCTTACAGAAAGTTTTATATCAGGTTACTGAAAGAGATACTCCGGTCGATTGTTCCCTTGCAGCAACAGGATGGCTTATGGACCAGTAATCTGGTCGATCAAAAGGATTTCCCGAATACAGAAACGAGCGGTTCGGCCTTGTTTTGCTACGCAATGGCTTGGGGGATCAACAACGGGATTGTCAGCAGGGAAAAATATGAACCGATTGTCAGGAAAACCTGGATGGCCCTTGTAAAATGTATACAACCTGAAGGATATCTTGGTCAATGCCAGGTAGAGGCTCATTCGCCGGGAAAGGTCAGTCCAACCGACACTGACTGCTTCGGGCAAGGGTTTTTCCTTTTAGCTGCCACCGAAGTGTTAAAAATGACGGATAACCGGTAAATCATGAAAAGACTATGTCTTAAAATACTTGTTTTATCAATGGTTTTCATCCATGTTTCATGTATTCGGAATAAAAACATCGTGATAACTACGGCAGAAAGTTCCGGTACGAGAGTGGAATATGGTGTGGAGAAGCTGACGGAAACACTCGAAAGTCTCGGTTACATAATTTACAGGGATACAGCCTCTGCCCCGGCAGGAAGCCTGTTCCTATCGGTTGGTTCTATAAAAGATAATATTGACAATCCATCTCTAAACGGTAACTTTTCTGAAAAAGCAGCAAGTATCGGTGAAGAGGGATTTGCCCTTGCAGGCAGTAAAGACCGGTATCTTATTGCCGGCAATGATGCTTCAGGCATTCTGTACGGCTGCCTGGAACTTACCGAAAGAGTAAAGCAGGAAGGACGGCTGCCCAAAAAACTGGCTTTCTCTGATACTCCGAAGATGAAGCTCCGGGGTACGTGTATCGGGATGCAGAAAACGTATGTGATCCCGGAGTTCGGGCAATACAATTACCCCTATACCCCGGAACTGTTCCCGTTTTTTTACGATAAGAAATTATGGATACGGTACCTGGATATGATGGTTGAGAACCGGTTCAATACGTTGTATCTGTGGAGTGGTCACCCGTTTTCCTCCCTGGTCAGGTTAAAGGATTATCCCTACGCGGTTGATGTGGATGAGGAGACCTTTAAAAAGAATGAGGATATTTTCAGTTTTCTGACCCGTGAAGCAGACCGAAGAGGCATCTGGGTCATCCAGAAGTTTTATAACATTCATGTAGGAAAGAATTTTGCTGAACACAACGGGATCCCGACCCATACCGGCACGTCGACACCGTTGCTGGAAGACTACACCCGGAAAAGCATCGCTGCATTCGTTGAGAAATACCCGAATGTCGGTTTGCTGGTCTGTCTTGGTGAGGCATTGGGTCCGGCAGACAAGGACATCTCGTGGCTCAACGGGGTGATCATTCCCGGGCTGAAAGAGGGGCTTAAGAAGTTGGGGACAGACAAGGAGCCACCGTTGATCATCCGGGGACACAATACTGATCCCCCGGCAGTGATCAAAGCGGCCATGCCTTTTTACAGGAACCTTTATACCATGTCCAAATACAATGGCGAGGCCCTGACCACGTATAGCCCCCGCGGTCCGTGGGCAGAAACGCATCGGGAATTAAGCCGCCTTGGCTCCACGCATATCGACAACGTACACCTGCTCTCGAACCTGGAGCCATTCCGGTGGTCATCTCCCGATTTCATTCGAAAATCAGTCAGAGCCATGCACCAGGTGCATGGAGCGAATGGATTGCATTTATACCCTCAGGCCTCTTACTGGGACTGGCCTTATTCGGCAGACAAGACAGAGCCGAGATTGTACCAGTTAGACCGGGACTGGCTGTGGTACAAGATGTGGGGGCGGTATTCCTGGGACGATCAGAGAGATTCGGTCAAAGAAAGGAAATACTGGAGCGGTGAACTGGAGGAGTTTTACGGATGTCCGGGCAAAGGCAGTTTGATCCTGGATGCTTTGCAGGAATCAGGCGAGTGCGCCCCAAAAGGGTTGCGGCGTTTTGGGATCACCAACGGGAACCGGCAGTGTTATGCGTTGGGAATGTTTATGCCCCAGTTAATCGACCGGGAAAGATATTCTCCCTGGATTGAATTATGGCGATCAGATTCCCCGGAAGGAGAAGGGTTGGAAGAATATGTGAAAAAGGAAATGGAAGGTCTTCCGCACAAAGGGGAAACGCCGCCTCAGATAGCCGGCGAAATCCGGTTACATGGAGAGAAGGCCGTTGAAACTGTCGATGAAGTGTCTCGTTTTGTGAGCAAAAGCAGGGGGGAATACGAACGTTTACAAAATGACCTTCAATGCACGAGGCTGATCGCAGATTTTTATGCCGACAAGTCAAAGGCGGCGGAATATGCGCTCCGGTATAAATACCGTTCAAATAC
>CAZOYZ010000635.1:0-2948 GCA_964584045.1 uncultured Prolixibacteraceae bacterium
GTACAAGGAAAGCCCTGGAACCCCTGCAGGCCATCTACGATTATGGGAAAAATGAGGTCGTTGTTTCAAATTCTTCAACCGCCGGATTCGAGGAACTGACTGTCAGCATAAAATTCATGAACCTGGATATGAAAGAATTGATCAGCCGGAATGTTCCGCTGAGTATTGAGCCTGATCAAAAGAAAGCGGTCCTCCTGATTCCGGACAACATTGAAGGACTGGATTCAACATATTTTCTCGACCTGCGGATTTTCGACAGCTATGGAGCGATGCGGGCAGTTAACCAGTATGTGTTAACTAAGACTGTTCATGAATTCGACTGGGAATCGACTTATTTTGCGCATACACCGACGAAAAAGCATCAAAACCTGCAGCAGATAAACGATCTCCCAAAGGTTACCGTCGTTTCGCATACTGATTTTTTGGCTGATGGGGATCAGATACGGGTGATGGCGGAAATAGTCAATGATTCTCCGCATTTGGCTTTATGCCTCGAGATCATGATCCTGGCCGGCGCTTCCGGAGATGCCGTGGCTCCGGTGTACCTGGACGATAACTACTTTTCATTGCTGCCGGGCGAAAAGAGAACGGTTGAAGGATATTTTTATACGGCCGATTTGAATGGACAGAAACCGGTGGTAACGATTAAAGGGTTAAATTTGATTACGAACTAAAACGATAAAAACATGAGGCATCTGAAAGGAAAACTGATTTTGTTTCTGGTATTTGCAGCGATATTCAGTCAGGCGCAGACCGTGGAATTGCTGCCGCTCAGAGGGTTTTGCATATCGGCTCCGAGGCCGGCGGAACTGGATGCGTTTATCGGGTTTATCGGCGAGGAACTGGCTCCGCGGAAAGTCAATACCCTGATTTTACGGGTGGATTACAACTATGAATATGAAAGTCACCCGGAGCTTCGTGATGAGAAAGCGTTAACGAAGGCGGATGCGAAAAAGCTGGTTGCGGCCTGCCGGAAAGACAGCATCCGGCTGATCCCGCAGATAAACCTTCTGGGGCATCAGTCGTGGGCAGGCAGTATCGGCAATTTGTTGAAGGTATACCCCCAGTTTGATGAGACTCCCCACGTAAAGATGCCTGCGAAGTACGAATGGCCGAACGCGGATGGCCTCTACTGCAAAAGCTATTGTCCGTTGCACCCGGATGTGCACAAGGTCGTATTTGGCCTGGTGGATGAAATTTGTGATGTTTTTGAAGCCGATGCTTTCCATGCAGGAATGGATGAAGTTTTTTATATCGGCGATGACAAATGCCCGCGCTGCAAAGGTTCGGATAAAGCGGAGTTGTTTGCAGGAGAGGTGAATCGGATCCGCAATCACTTGGAATTAAAGAATCGCAGGCTGTGGATTTGGGGTGACCGGCTGATCGACGGTAAAACCACGGGAATGGGCATGTGGGAGGCCAGCATGAACAATACGCATCGTGCCATTGATTTGGTTTCTAAAGATGTGATGATTTGCGACTGGCACTATGAGCGGCCCGACCAGACCGCCGTTTACTTTGCCATGAAAGGTTTTCAGGTCGCCACCTGTCCCTGGAGAAATCCGGAGGTGGCGGTTGGACAGGTTGATGATATGCTTCGTTTCCGCAGGGCGGCGACACCTGAAATGAAAGACCGGTTCCGGGGAATTATCCAGACCGTCTGGACCGGAGTGGACGGATTTCTGAAGGAGTTTTACGGTAAGGGCGAGACAGGAAAAAACACATCTGCGAATTGCTTCCGGGCGGCGTTTGACCAGATAACCTCCGGACCAAAATAGTGACTCCCGCGGGCAGTATCCTGTTTTTGTCGAAGGAGAACTTCAGTCTACTGATGCCCGGCAGGTTGGGTTCCAGGCCCGTTCGGTAGTGGGTGGCTACTTCATCAAAATGCTGGAACCAAAAAAATAAAGATTCCGTCAGGAGATGGGAGATCGATTCACTTTGCTATACGGTTCGCCTGGCTTACCATTATTGGAAAACTACGGGCGATACTTCTGTTTTTGACAAGGACTGGCAAAAAGCGGCAGGGTTGATCCACAAAACCTTTACGGAACAGCAACGGAAGAACGGACCGGGGCCCTACCGGTTTGAGCGCCAAACTACCCGCCAACTCGATACTTTGTCGAACGGCGGCTATGGACGGCCATTGAAGCCCGTCGGTCTGATCAATTCCTCTTTTCGACCGTCGGACGATGCGACAACTTTTGGATTTCTGATCCCGTCAAACCTGTTCGCTGTCACTTCGCTTAAACAGTTGGCGGAAATCAGCCGGCAGGTCACCGGCGACCAGGTTTTTGCAGGTAAATGCCTGGATTTGTCGACCGAAGTCAGTCATGCGGTCAGCAAATACGGGATCGCGGAACATAAGAAATACGGAAAGGTATACGTTTTCGAGGCGGATGGCTTCGGGAATACCACGTTCATGGACGATGCCAATATTCCCAGCCTGCTTGGACTGCCCTATATGGGAAACGTTGCGCCGAACGACCCGGTCTACCTGAATACCCGGAAAATGGTCTGGAGCGAAGATAATCCTTACTTCTTTAAAGGTAAGGTTGCCGAAGGTATTGGCGGACCCCATATCGGTTATGATATGATCTGGCCTATGAGTATCATGATGCGTGCCCTGACCAGTACGGATGACCGGGAGATCGCCTGGTGTATCAGGACCCTTCGCGATACCGACGGCGATACCGGCTTTATGCACGAAAGCTTCCATAAAGATGATCCGGCCAATTTTACAAGAAAATAGTTTGCCTGGGCCAATACCCTTTTCGGGGAACTGATCCTGAAACTGGTGAATGAGGGTAAGGATAAACTTATTGAAATTTAACTGGTTAAGAATTTATTCATCTTGATCTGCCGGCATTCACAGTTTTAGCGATCTCTCCCGAATTGGACACTCAGACATGCCGGTCATTTTAAAAACAGCACTTCGGTCATGGAGT
>CAZOYZ010000636.1:0-2946 GCA_964584045.1 uncultured Prolixibacteraceae bacterium
CAACCGCATGGAGACATGGCTGGTGGCAAAAACTATTCAAAACGATGAAGCTGACTATCTTTATCTTATGCATTTCTGTTTTTGGTTGTTTTGCGGTCGATAGCTATTCCCAATCGTTGGGGATGCGGATAATTGGAATATTGTAACTACGAAGATAAATCTCTGCTTGTCTTTTCCAATGCCGCCGACATGAAAGGAAGGAAAAATATGACCGTCAGAGTGAGTTGTGACGAAGGGAAAAGCTGGTATAAAGAATTGCCTGTTTATTCCGGGAGTTCAATATATTCATTCTTAACCCAGTTACCAAATGGCAACATCGGACTTCTTTATGAGGCTGATCGTTTCAAGCGAATCGTCTTTGTTGAAATCCCTTATCAGATGTTGTTCTGATGATGACAGCCATGTTATGTGTATAGCTTAAACCCTCGAAAACCATATGTTATGTCATATTATAATAACAAAGATATGCATCTTGTAAAAATAAAATATATTATTATAAAAGAAGTAATTCTACTCACAGCGCTGGTATTGTTTTACGGCAGAGATGTCAACGGTCAGGAAAAGAATTTCAATCAGGTGAATGCTGTCGTTAATCAATGGATAGAAAAAAAATTTGCCAAAAACACAATACCTCCTTTTTCATTTATATACAACGGAAAACATTCAGACACTTTCATTAAAAACTGGGATTTCACGGAGAGAGAAAGAACACCTGCCAATCCGAACAGCAACGAATCTGTTTACACTTATTCCGATAAACACAGCGGACTTGTTGTGCGATGCCTGATTACCGCTTATAACGATTTTCCTGCGGTGGAATGGACTCTGAAATTTTCAAACCGTTCAGACAACAAAACGCCCATTATTGAAAATGTAAACGCTATCGATCACATCTTTAATTCTAACAAAACCGGGACATTTATCCTGCACCACGCAAAAGGTTGTACAACAGAACGCTCGGATTTCCAGCCGTTTACGAATAAACTGGAAATTGGGAAGAGCGTTTATATGACGCCAGACGGTGGACGGTCGTCCGGTGGCAATCTGGCTTTCCCGTTTTTTAATATAGAAAGTCCTGCGAATGAAGGAATAATGGTAGCCATCGGATGGACAGGGAAGTGGTATGCCGATATTCAGCAGAAAGATGATAAATCAGTAGCTCTGAAATCAGGCATGGAAAGAATGCAGCTTTTTTTGTATCCGCAGGAGGAAATCCGCACTCCGCGGATCTGTTTATTCTTTTGGAAGGGGGAAGACAGGATGACCGGGCACAATCAGTTCCGCAGGTTCGTACTTGCGCATCACACACGGACGATTGATGGAAAACCTTCCCGGTTGCCAATGTCTGCTTTCCTTTCCAGGGGAGGACCTTCTCCCTGTAATGAATTTACCTGCCTGACAGAAAATTATGCACTAGCGACTATCGAACGATTTAAACAATTCGGTATTGTGCCCGAAGTATTCTGGGTTGATGCGGGATGGTATTTCTGTGACGGAGACTGGCATAATGTTGGTACCTGGGTTCCGGATAAGGTAAGATTTCCTCATGGATTGAAACCGATTTCGGATGCCGTTCATCAGGCTGGGGCAAAATTTCTTTTGTGGTTCGAACCGGAACGTGTTACGGAAGGAAGCTGGATCTATGAAGAGCATCCGGAATGGGTATCGGAAATTCCAACCGAATCAATGAAACTTTTCAAGCTGGGTGATGTTGATGCCCGCAATTGGTTGACGGAACATGTTTCCGGTATGATAAAAAGTGAGGGAATAGATATTTACCGTCAGGATTTCAATATGAATCCTTATCCTCACTGGGTTGATATGGATCTACCCCAACGGACCGGCATCGCTGAGATCAGGCATATCGAGGGCCTCTATGCTTTTTGGGATAGTTTGCTGGTAAGGTTCCCCAATCTTTTAATCGATAACTGTGCCAGCGGTGGGCGCAGAATTGATCTGGAAACGATTTCACGAAGTTCGCCTCTGTGGAGAACTGATTACCCTGGTTACGAATATCCAAATGGTTCCCAGGATAACACCTATGGATTGAATTTTTACCTGCCACTGCACGGGACGGCAAACTTTTTTACAGACAAATACTTTTTCCGCTCAAACCTTAGCAGTTCCCTGGTACTTAGCTGGAACATTAACGGTACAAATTGTTCCCAGGAGGAGATGCAGAGTTATATGAAGGATTTTAAACGGCTTAGACCCTATTATTACAGTGATTTTTATCCTTTAACGGGGTTGTCATCTTTACTCAGGGATAACAGCTGGCTGGCCTACCAGCTTGACAGGCCAGAAAAAGGCGATGGAATAATCCTTGCCTTTCGCCGTGATGCGAGTAAAGATGAATCCATTCAGATACAACTCAGAGGATTAGATAAAACAGCCGACTATGAAATCTTCTATGAAGATTATGGCATAAGAATTAGCTATTCGGGGGCTGAATTAATGAAAGGGATTCCTGTTGTTATTTCCACTAAACCTTCTTCATTACTAATATCATACAAAAGACTATAGGAATATGATGAATCAAATAACCTCATCAATGAAAAAAATGAATCGTAAGGCAATCCTGCATATTAAACGAAATATAGCGAGCATTGACAATGCTATTCCTCCCGCCAGGTTATGCCGATTCGAATGAAATTTCTGGCAATAAACAACCTAAAGGATGAACCGGAAGGGCAGCCTTTATCGGGACTGCTCTGGACGGGGAGACTGGCAGAATACAAAGTGGAACTTCTGTGGTCGGCTACTGGAGAGACCGGATGATCGGTCCGCAGTTGATCGATCATCCTGATGCAGAAGGCAAGAAGGTATTACACCTCAGAAGGCCGGATGAAAATGATGGCGACGGTGCGGTTTGGAATTTTCCGAACGGAAGGAAAGGAAAACTCAAACTCCGCATCATGCTCAATGAGGGTTTTAAGGGCGGCAGTA
>CAZOYZ010000637.1:0-336 GCA_964584045.1 uncultured Prolixibacteraceae bacterium
CCAGTATCGGAAGCAGCGGTTTGATACTATTCTGTAACATAGTTACCGTATCATAGGTAATCTTCGATGCCTCTTTTACCTGCAGCATTGTGGATTTCATTGCATGATAAAGGCGATAGACCATTACTGCAATAAAGATGAGTACGGCTGTGCTCACAAACCCCATGATGATTATAATTAAGTCACGAAACCATTCGATATCCATTATTTGTCACCTCTCCCTATCCGGCTATTATATTTATTGAAGCTTGGCTGCCTTCAATAGCAGCTTCAGGAGCGTCCTTTTTTAAGGCTTCTGCGCCACTGTAAAATATCTTGGGTATGTTTAACGAAGTC
>CAZOYZ010000637.1:346-2935 GCA_964584045.1 uncultured Prolixibacteraceae bacterium
GAACTCTCTTTTCGTATCGTATATTTCTTTCATTGCATTCAAATATGAGTGGGAGTCCTGTTTAACCTTCAGTAACTCCCACTTACTCTCGATTTGCCTGGCGTGACTTGTTGGAATTAGACTGTCTTGTCGTCTATGAGTGCCACAGCCGCGTTCTTTTTTACGGATTCAATGCCGTTCAACGCATTCTCTTTGGTTGTATAACCCTCGGATACGGCAATTGTCTGTCCGTTTAAAGCCAGCAGTTTAAACCTGAATTCGCCCGCCACGTCCTTGTTTATCTCAAACTTGGCATCGGGTTTGTAGTTGCCTAAGTCGCTTATATGCCTTTGAACTACTCCCTTGTATGCCTCATAACCATGGGTGGTATAGTACCTGTCAAGCAATTCCAGGTCATTTTCTTGCTGCCATTTCTCAATTTCTTCCATCCACTTATCCTTGAGCATGCCCGGAGCGTTTTTAAGGATGTTCTCCGACATGTTCAGAAGGAATTTATTTTTTTCCGGTTGCCATTTTAAAGCGCTCCATGGTAAGGCAAACCATTTATCGTTGAAGCCTAAAGTGCCTCCAAATGCAATCAATACGAATGCCACCAAACCTGCATGCATATCAATCACAAAAGTTTGAACCTGCCCCATGTCTTCGCCATTTTTATTGATTACATCGTATTGCACCAGCCTGACGGTTGGTACGAACCTTGCTGATCTATTCATAATTTTCCTCCGATATATAATTTTTCTATGTCGATATACATTTAGTTAAAACAGATGGAATACCTTTTTTAACAGCCAGATGATTATAAAAATTACCGCTATAACAAGGGCTATATGAACCAGTCCACCCAAACTGAAGGCAAACGAACCCAGCGCCCAAAAGATTACCAGAATGATGCCGATAATCAGCAATAAATTCATTACAATTTCCTTTCTTTAACCAAATTATTTTGTTGCATACTGCAAGTTCTGTCCCACAGGTACGCATACTTTTCGGTTGGCGTCCAGAAGAACCATTTTATTTGGAATAATCCCTTGCTGAAGTAATCTAATATTCTTGCCATATCAATAATCCTACCTTCATTAATCGACCTTTTACTTTCAATCCGGTTGTTCGTGTTATCAGACAGTCGTATCTTCGATAGTCGCACCGGGTGCATTTTCCTTAACGGAGTTAATGCCGTTCGTTGCGTTTATCTTAGCTGTGTAACCCTCCCCCGAATTAGCAATGATCTGCCCGTTGGTATGAACCAGTTTCCAGCGGAATTCCCCGGTTTTATCCTTGTAGATTACAAACTTTGCCGCCATGTTATTCCTCCCTTATTGAGCTGCCTTTTTCTATTTTCCTGCCCGGTTGGGTTTGATAAAAGGATAAATAGTTATAATAGTCTCAATCTAATATAAGTATGTATCCTGTATCCCCTTACCACAACCCTCTGGAGGTTGAATTTTACGGGTATATAAGTGCTGATAGAGTAATCTAATAGATGGTAACTGATAACACTTGACATCGGCACTATAGGGGGGAATAATGTACTTAAGCGTTGCACTAAAGTGCAGTATTAGGGTATTAATAAGTGTACTCGGGAGGTGTACTACGATGGAAATCAAGGAACGCAAACCTGGTACTCTGACGGTCTTGATGATCGATTTCAACCCCGTTGTACGTGAGGGTCTCCAGTCTATCCTGGCTAAGGATAGTGGAATTGAAGTAATTGGAGATGCTGCCGACGGGCGTGAAGCTCTTATGTGCATCAAACGGGAACAGTCCCGTGGAATGCCTGTTAATGTAGTGTTGACCGAGACGCAAAACGGTAAAATGGATGGCGTGCAAGCGATAAGGCTGATCAAGGATGAGTTTCCGGATATAGCCGTCCTGGTGTTGACGGAGAATTCTAATGATTCTTATGTAATAGATGCAATACATGCCGGTGCCGGCGGATATATCTTCCTTAAGGATATGTCACCTGAAATGCTGTTACAGAGCATTCATCGTGTGGTAGAGGGCGGCATGCAGATGAAAACGGAATTACTGCATACTGCCGTAGAAAACTTAATACAAAACGGCAGAAAGACACTCGCCGAACGCACGGCTGAGGCTGCTCATCTGACAGAAAGAGAAGTCGATGTGTTAAGGCTCATGGGCAATGGAGACTCTAACAAGATAATCGCTTCGACGTTGGGTATTACGCTGGACACTACTAAAAAACACGTCCGGAACGTGATTGATAAATTGCAGGCACGCAGCCGCACACATGCGTCTATTATCGCAGCTCAGGCAGGTATCGTGGGCATTGCTGTAACTAACGGCTTTTATAAAGATTAGACTTGACAACAATATCATCCTGCCGAATCAAGGGATTAAAATACCTTTGCAGCAGTGTGTTTGGACGGCAAAAAACCCCCAGGGAATTTTTTAAAGTAAAAGGCTTGTCTAATTTTCTGGTCGAAGGCGGAATTACTTCTTTAGCAAATTAACGAATTCCTCGATGCTGATATCTGCCATGTGGATTATCTTTCTGAGAATGCCTTTCCCCAGTTCATCGTGTTTGGGAACGGGAATCGGTGGTCGTCCGGGACAAACCAGCCATGCATG
>CAZOYZ010000638.1:0-2928 GCA_964584045.1 uncultured Prolixibacteraceae bacterium
GGAACTTTTATGAAACGGGAGTGGTGAACACCAATACGGTGGCGTTGACCGGGGGAACGGAAAAATCTTCGGCAAGGCTGTTATTGGGGAATACGACCTCGAAAGGGATCGTGCCCAATGAAAGGATCAAAAGGCAAACGATTTCCTTTCGCTCGACCACCCAGTTGACCGATTTCCTGTCATTTGATGCAAAGATCAGTTATATGCGGACCGAGGGAAAACAACGACCCAATTTGGGATCAAGCAATGAGAATGCAAGCTATACACTATCCATGCTGGGACGTTATGTGCCGATGCCCTGGCTAAAGGAGTATTATGAAACTACGGGAGACTGGGGGAAGTGGCCCGGCGTCGTATATAACCCCTATTACGTGGTCAATGAGCTGAAAAATGAGGATTACCGGGACCGCTTCATCGGGTATTCTTCCGTCACGTTAAAAATGACGGACTGGCTAAGCCTGACGGGACGTGTCGGGGCGGATATCTATACGGAGTCTGCGCAAAAGACCTGGCCTGTAGGTGCGAACGGATCAATAAACAGCGCCGGACGTATTACCACGGATTTCGACCACAATCAGGAGATCAACGCCGATGTTCTTTTAACGGCCAGTAAACAGTTGTCCTCCAATTTATCAGGGACCTTGTCGGTCGGAGCCAATTACCTCAAACAAAAACGGGATTCGCAGTCCATGGACGCCCGGAAGTTCAAGGCAAAGGGTGTCTACCATGTCAGTAATTGCCAAACCTTCTTTCCCAGCGCGTATCTCTGGGAAAAAGAGATGCAGTCGGTATTTTTTACCGGACAACTGGCCTATAAAAATTACCTGTTCCTCGATGTCACCGGCAGAAACGACTGGTCGTCTGCACTTGGGGTGAATGAACAATCGTTTTTTTACCCCTCTGTTTCCGGCAGCTTCGTTTTCACCGATGCGGTCGATCTGGATGAGCGCTTTTTAAGTTTTGGCAAGATCAGAGCCTCCTGGGCGCAGGTCGGCAACGATTCGTCACCCTACATGACCAGGTCGGGGTACACTTCCTATACGGCTGGTTACAACGGGCAGAGTTACACCTCCAAGAGCGGCAGGATTCCCTTGTTTAACCTGAAGAATGAACTGAGCGAGTCGTGGGAAATCGGCGCGGATCTCCGGTTCTTCCGAAACCGGCTGAGCTTTGATATCACCTACTACAACGGCCATACCACGAACCAGATCATTCCGATTACCGTTTCAAGCGCCAGCGGGTATGTCGATAAAGTGATTAACGCGGGACAGATTGACAACAAGGGAATTGAAGCTGTGGTCAATGTTACTCCGGTGATATTCCGAGGATTTAAATGGGATGTATCGGCAAATTTTGCCAGGAACAGGTCTGAAGTGGTTGAACTGGCTCCGGGGGTGGAGACTTACCCACTTGCCGATGTTTATCCGTCGGATGTGGAAGCCCGTGTAGGCCATCCCTACGGGAATATCATCGGGGTTGCCTATAAAAGGGCGCCTGACGGACAACGGATCGTTAGTTCGGGAGGTGCTTATGTCAAGGAAGGTCAGACCAGTGTGCTCGGAAATATCCAGCCGGACTGGATCGGCGGTCTGAACAATACCTTCTCCTATAAGGGGCTGTCGTTAAATGTGTTGCTTGATTTTAAAATCGGCGGAGAGCTTGTTTCTTCAACCAGGTATCACATGACGGCAAAAGGTACCGGAAAGTGGACCGCTGAAGGCCGGCGGTTAAGGGATACCGATGACAACGGAAATCAACTCCCGTTGGTCGGCGTTCTGGATGGCGTGGTGGAAGTCGAAGGGCCCGGGGGAACGGTGACGTACGAAAAGAATACAAAAGCCGTCGACGGACAAACGTATTGGGCCGATCGGGTATGGAGTGAAATCGGGGAGGAATGCGTGTTGGATGCCAGTTATATCAGTTTGCGCGAAATCATGCTCAGTTACCGGTTTCCGCAGCGGTTGATGGATAAAACGCCGCTTTCGGGCCTGACCGTTTCACTGATCGGACGAAACCTGGCCTATCTCCGCGAGCACATGCAGGACATGGGCGTCTCTCCGGAGTCGCATCCGAATACCGATGCAGGATACATGGGGGTTGAATCGTTCTCAGCGCCTACGACGCGGACTTTTGGGTTAAATCTTAAACTTACTTTCTAACAGCCTTAAAAACAGATGAAGATGAAAAAATATAGATTTATTCAAACCGTTATCTTCGTATTCTTCGCGCTGTTGTTTCATGCCTGTACGAGCAATTTTGAAGAGATGAATACCAGCAACAGCCTGGTGACGGAAGACCTTGTGGATGTCAATTTATTGCTGACACGTGTACAGGCTTATGCTGTTCATCTGGATGCTCCGTTGGGAAATGGAACCATCGGTAACTACAGCGGGATGAATGCGAGGGGCGACAACATGCCTTTTTCTGATGGCGATGCTCCCGGCGTATGGAACAATTATTACCAGAACTATGGCCGGAATTTATCTGACATCATTCAGATTTGCGAAAAGCGGGATGCAGAAGCCGGAACAAGCGACCTGGCCAATAAGATCGCGATCGCCAGGATCATGAAAGTCTGGGCCCTGTCGGTCGTCACCGATACCTATGGTGACGTACCCTACACCGAGGCCTGTCTTCCTGTGGAGCATGCCATCACGCAACCGGGATACGATGAGCAAAAGGAGATCTACAAAGACATGTTCAAGGAACTGAAAGAAGCGGTGGCGCAGATGGATGCCGGGAAGGCCAGCTATGGGGCTGCCGATCTGATCTACGGCGGGAATGTGGCAAAGTGGACCAAGCTGGCCAACTCCCTCCGGCTGCGTTTAGCGTTGCGTGTTCGTTACGCGGACGAAGCACTGGCCAGAGAAAACATGAGCGATCTGACCGAAGAAAAGCTGATCGTTTCGCTGAATGACGATGCGTTCA
>CAZOYZ010000639.1:0-2923 GCA_964584045.1 uncultured Prolixibacteraceae bacterium
GAAATGATGGTCACGTCCATTCTGGGTGCGGAAGAACCCCATGCGGAAAAAGTCCTTTCAACCGCCGCGTCGTTAGGCGTGAAGCATTACCGCCTGGGGTGGTACCGGTATGACCTTCAGAAAGGGATCAGGGCATCACTTGCAGAAGTCAGGGAAAAGCTGGAGGGGCTCGCCGCACTCAATGAGCGAACAGGCATTCAGGGCTGTTACCAGAACCATTCAGGAACGATGGTTGGCGCTCCGGCATGGGACATTTGGGAATTGATCCGGGACCTGCCGGCAGAGCGCATCAGTTGCCAGTTCGACATCAGGCATGCGGTCGCCGAAGGGGCCAATTCATGGATTCTGGGACTGCATCTGCTAAGCAGGAATATCGGTTCCCTGGCGGTCAAGGATTTTACCTGGGAGGTGAATGACGGAAAAGCAAGATTGGTCAGTGTCCCCCTGGGCGAGGGGATCGTTGATTTTGACCGCTACTTTGCCGCCTTGAAAGAACTCGACATCGTGGCACCCATCACCCTTCACGTGGAATATCCGTTGCTCGACAAGAACGAAGAGACCCTAAGCCTGCTTCAAAAACAGAAGATCATGGTCCGTAAGCTTAAGAAGGATGCGGATTTCATCCGGAGCAAGCTGGCACGGTATTAAACGGAACAGCCTTCTTTGATATTTCGAAGGAATTGCGAGGAGAACTTTTCCCTGAATTTCCTCCGGCATAAAACAGCGGTACGATCAGGCTCGCTTTGTAAGCGACGGCCTGCCACCTTGGCGTTGATGATGTTCTCTTTGATCTTTACTACTTTTACATGCTCATTTCGGGCATACGAAGCGCCGCGCGGAAAGCGGTTCATTTGACAATGGTAACCACCTATGGCCAGGCGGAATGAATACTGTTACGCGGCATCCTGCACCAGGTATGCTTCAATTTCCCGTTTTTCTGATGAAAAGTTAATACCGATGGCCACCTTTTGCCGGAGATCGGACTGATAAGGTTGAAGGTATTTTTTTACAAAAATTTGATCCAGTGCTTCCTGTGCGGTTTTGTCCAGTTTCAGTTCGATGGCGTAAATATGAGTAGCTGTTTTGACCAGTACATCGCAGCGTCCTGTCGAACTGTGCACTTCACTTTCGATATCCACCCCGACCTTCTTAAAGGCCAGGTGCATGATGATGTGGAAGATGGATTCATGGTCTGCCCGCCAGTGGTCGTAAGGGATCGTGGCGATCAGGCTGTTCAACGCTTTGATCATTTGAGGAATATCATTGGCCAGTAATGCCTCCAGCAGGTTGCCGGTGGTTTCCGATGAATTGCCGGGGAACATCTCCCGGTATGCGCTCAGCAGGTTATCCAGGAAACTGTCGACCACTTCCTGATTGGGATAATCGAGTTGGTAATTTCTGGTTACCGGATTATATCCTTTGATGGTCAGGTAGCCGGTCTGGAACAAGAGCGCCGGCGACAGCGGACGCTCGATATTGAAATTGCCCAGGACATCTTCACTTACCTGAACTTGTCCGAACTCATATTCGCTTGCTTTCCGCATCAGCGCCACCAGAAAAGTCGGGGTGCCGGTTTGGAACCAGAAATTACTGAACCGCTTTTGCTTCATCAGGGAGAGGATCGAGAATGGATTATACAGGGTATTGACCCCTCCCCAGGAGTATCCGTTGTACCATCGCCTTACTTTTTCTTTCAGTGCCTCCACACTGATGTTCTCTTTTTGGGCCAGCGTCGGTAATTCTTCTTTAAAATTATATTCCAGCTCTTCCTGGGTAATACCGGTCAGGTCGTTCATGGTCTCAGTGATAGAAATGTCCTCCAGGTTGTTCAGGTCCGAAAAGATGCTCATCCTCGTAAAACGGCTTACCCCTGTGATCAGCAACAACCGGATGTATTCGTCCGCGTCCTTTAATACCGAATAAAAATTCTTGAACACGGCGCGGTTTTCTTCGGCTATGGGCAATTCATCCAAATAGTCAATGACCGGTTTATCGTACTCATCGATCAGGATCACCACTCGCTCATTCACCGCTGCTTTGCGGATCAGTTCTTTAAACTTCTCCTTCAGGCTTTCTGAAACCAGTTGGACATGGAGTTCCTCCGCCAGCGCATCCATTTCCCTGTTTAGCGCTTGGTACAAGCCATAGTGCTGGTAGTCAATCTGGCTTAGCCTTATATGGATCACCGGATGTTTTCGGCTCCAATCCCATCTGTTTTCAATCCACAGGCCTTTGAATAATTCTTTGCTCCCGTTGAAAATTTCTTCGATCGTTGATAGCAACAAGGATTTCCCGAAACGACGCGGTCGGCTTAGAAAATAATAATTTCCAGTGGTTATGAGCTGATGGATCAACTGCGTTTTGTCGATATACAGGAACCCATCTTCCCGTATTTTTCTGAAATCCTGTATGCCGATCGGGTATTTTCTCATGACGCCAGGTCTTACGAATATGTTATTTTCAGTCATAAAAGTAACTATAAATCATTCCCTAACAAAGACCGTAGAAACTTATCCGGGAACATTTCTCCGTTTTGCCATTTGCATTTTACGCGGAATCGAATAAAAAAATATGCTTTCAGCGAGCAATAAATCAATCCGGGGATCAGGACTAATGTGAATTAAAATGAACAATGGTTACCACCTATGGCGCCAGGCGGAATGAATACTGTTACACGGCATCCTGCACCAGGTATGCTTCAATTTCCCGCTTTTCTGATGAAAAGTTAATACCCGATGGCCACCTTCTGCCGGGGGGCGGACTGATAAGGCTGAAGGTATTTTTTCTCAAAAACTTGATTCAGGGCTTCCTGTGCGGTTTTGTCCAGCTTCAGTTCGATGGCGTAAATATGTGTAGCCGTTTTGACCAGCACATCGCAGCGTCCTGTCGAACTGTGTACTTCACTTTCGATATCCACCCCGAC
>CAZOYZ010000640.1:0-2922 GCA_964584045.1 uncultured Prolixibacteraceae bacterium
GCCACGGCAAAGATCCACCAGCTCAAATTGGTTTTGTAGGCAAAACTACCCAGCCATTCATTCATCGCATACCAGGCAACCGGAACTGCAATGATGAAAGCAACAGCAATCCACTTCAAAAAATCGTGATTGAGCATTGCCAGGACCTCTGAGATTTTTGCGCCGTTTACTTTGCGGATGCCGATCTCTTTAATCCGCTTCTCTGACTGCAACGTGCTCAGGGCGAATATGCCAAGTGCCGAAAGGATTGTCGCAAGCATTGAAAAGATGCCTGTGATCTTCGACAGTCGTTCTTCTTCGCCATAGGCAACCTTGTATTTTTCGCTCACGCTTTCGAATTCGAAAGGAATATCCGGGAACAACTTCTCCCAAGTTCTTTTTAAAAACCCGATCGATTCCGCTTCTTTTTCAGGATGAAGCCTGACAGCGATATATCCCGGGTAATTGTGATGAGGTCCGAACTGATAAATCAGGGGCTTGACCGGATATTGCAGGGAAACCACGTTGATATCATTGATAACCCCTATTATCTTCTTTTTAATCTCTTTTGAAATTAACCCGATCTCCTTCCCTTCTGCGGAATCCCATCCCAGCTTTTTGAGCGCTGTCTCATTGATCAGGATTGCCGATTCCATGTCGGTTGAAAAATCGTTGGAGAAAAAGCGTCCCTGGATCATTCTCATTCCAAACACGTCCTGGAAATTCTCATCCACATCGCACGAAAGCAACTCGAGTCCGTCGGGGAAAGCACCTCCATCGGGATAGACCCTGAAATTGTTCCGGAAACCGAATCCGGGAATAAATTCCGTTACCGATGTGCTGCTGTATCCATATTGCGCCCGGTGATTTTCCATAGCTCCCGTGAACAGGGCTGTATTCTTCAGTTTTTCGGCGCGGTTTTGTCCCAAATTACCGGCGGGCATGACGATCAGGTTGTTTTTATCGAATCCCGTATCATGATCGCGCATAAAAGAAATCTGCCGGAATATAAAGAGCTGTGCACTGCCCAGTATGATCGTGATGGCGAACTGAAAGATGACAAAGCCCTTTTGAAAAGTCATATTGTTTCTGCCGGCTATTTTGTTCTGCTGCAAAATTTTAAACGGTGACGGTTTCGACAACACAATGGCAGGATACAATCCTGCAATCAGTGCCGTAAGCAACCCAAATCCCGCGATGCCACCCCAAATCAGGGGGTCTGAAAAATTAATGGCAACGTCTTTCCCCGTCAATTCGTTGAATGAAGGCATCAGCAGATAAACTCCCGCGAAAGCGACGCCCAGGCTGATCGACAGAACCACTGAAATTTCCAGGAAGAAGTCTGCGATGAGCGCGGATGAAGTCGCTCCGTTGATCTTCTTAATGCCCGTTTCAATTCTTCTTTTCCCTGCATTTGCAATTGAAATATTGACAAAATTCAAACAGGCAATGACGAGTATCCCGATGGCAATAGCTGCCAGGATCCATAAATATACCGGATTAACTGCCGGTACCAGATCGCTTTCGAGCGAGGGATCCAGGTGGCTTCTCCTGAAACCAGTCAACCGGTAATGATGCCGGTTCTTCATGAAGTCAGGATAATAGAGCTTTTCGATCTGATCTAATTTTTTTTCAAAATCTTCAGGAGGTCTATTCCCCTTAAACGTGACAAACGCATAAAGCCCGAATTCATACCACCGCTGATTCAGGTCGGGATAATAGCGGTACCGGAACTGATCGGACAGAAAGTAATCGAAGTTGAAAACGGAGTTGGAAGGGATCTTGTCAATGACGGCGGTGATCGTAAAAGGATGATCCTCAAATTCAAACGTTTTGCCAAGCGGATTTGCACCCCCGAAGAGCTTACCGGCCAGTCCGGCAGTAATGATAGCTTCATAGGGATCGCGGAAAACGGTTCCCTGTTGCAGAGGGATATGAAACAATTCGAAGAATTCAGGTTCCACAATTGCACCTTTTAAATCCCTGAACTTCTTTTCCTCCACTTTCAGGTCTTCCCAGGTCCGCATTAACCCGACCACTTGGTCAATTTCAGGGTAATCTTTCTTCAGGACGTCCCGAAGAGCAAGAGGCGTCTGCGCTCCGGTAGTACCGTCCTGGATATTTCTTTCAACAATCCGGTAGATCTTATCTGCATTCGGATTAAAATTTTCGAATGAAGTTTCAAAATGGATATAAAAGAGGATCATTAAACTGACCGACAAGCCAACGGACAAGCCAAGCATGTTGATCAGGACGAAATTCCTCCCGCCGAACAGATTGCGGATATTGACCCGTAAAAAATAGTTTAGCCTTTCCATTCCGGTTTCTTTCAGTTACAAAAATCAACCTCTGTATTCGGGGCTACGCGCCCTCATGCTGTTCATACCGATCGCGTCCAATCCCCGCCACGCAAAATTGCTTCCGTGAGAAGCCTTCGTTTCACTCATACCGTTACGCCGGGACTGCGTCGTTCTCTCCGTTCGCATCGAAGGCCTCTGCCTGTCGTTTCTGCTATTCGTACCGAAGCGCCTCCACGGGATTCCGGGTGGCGGCTTTCCAGCTTACGGTGAGGAGAGCGGCAAATCCTACCATCAGACCCGAAGCCGCAAAGATTTCGTTCATAACTAACTTCCGTCCGGCTCCGTTCCGGTTCTGCTTCAATCGGAATGCCTAAAATACAAGTTATTGATTTTTAAATGACTGCAAAATACCCCATGTGCTTTTTGTAAAAATATTTTACACGGAATGTGGAATTCTTTAACAGGAAGTTTGGGGTGACAACTGAACTTGCCCGAACTGACAACCAGTGTAAGAATAAAACAATGAAATTGTAAACCTTATGCGTTAAACCTTCTCTAATCTGTCAACCTTCTTTAGTTAAAGTCAATCCTGCCGGATACGGGCAAAATCGATGAGGTCATTATTACTGGGTGGCATATGTAA
>CAZOYZ010000641.1:0-2921 GCA_964584045.1 uncultured Prolixibacteraceae bacterium
GTGCCGGCGGGCGGGTGCTCGAAGCCGACCCTTCGCTCGAAGCGCTCGAAATGGTGTATGACAAGGATAGCGATACGCCGTTTGTTGTTCGTCCCTGCTATGAATATACGCATGCATGCAACAATTTCTACATGGCCCGCCGTTACCCGAATCCGCTCAATCAAAAAGCGGCGCAAAAGTTTATTGAACTGACGCATCAGGCTTATCTCAGTCATCTTGGCCCTGATCTGTACACGCAGGTTGAGGCATTCTTTACCGACGAGCCTTCCATGATGGCTGTTAACCTGGGCCAACTGCGCGAAGACGTCCGTAAAAGTGTGAAAGTGATCGACCCCATTGATCCTGAAAAGAAAAATCTCCCGATGGTTTCATGGGTCAGCGATCTGCCCGAAAAATACAAGGCCCGCTACGGAGAAGAGCTGATGCCGGTTGTGGCCTCCCTGTTCTCGGGAAGCACGGAAAAGGATAAGGTGGTCCGGCAAAAATTCTGGTCGCTGCTTGCCGAACTGGACCGGGACTATTATTACAAAGCCATCCAAAGCTGGTGTAAGTCTGTCCGCGATAAAAATGGCGGCAAGGGACCCCTCGCCTCAGGACATGGTTTGCGCGAGGAGAATCCATCCAACCATATTTCGCTCGACGGAAATAAGCTGCTGGTGTCGTCCGGTTTCGATATCCCGGGACTTGACCAGCTAAGTTCAGATCCTGCTATTTGGGGCGAAAGCTCCTGGATGGCCGCGCTGTTCCCCGCTTCTTCGGCGGCGCTGAACGGGCAACGCCGCGTCATGTGCGAGATGAGCGACTTCGATCAGACGCTCAATGGCAAAGGGCCGGCCGATGTACAGGACATGCAGGCTGCAACGGCCTGGCAGATGGCCTTTGGCGTGACAGACTTTACCTTGTATTACACCATTGCTTACGGCGAAAAATACCCCAACCGGAATGAAGCGGCTTACCGCGAATACTGCGATTTTGTCGGGCGGGTCAATTCCATCCTCATGGAAGCTGCTCCCGTCAGGAAAACATTGCTTTACTACCCGGTTTACGACCTGCAACGTGAGTATATTCCCACTGCTGAGGTAATGAGCGGGAGTACGCAAAGTGAATTGACCCGCACCATCGAAGCTTCTTTTCGGCAGTTGGGGGCAAACCTGCTGAAAGCTCAGATTCCCTTTGTTTTAGCCGACTACCTGACACTGGAGAATAACTCCGGATTCCGCAACGGAGTCCTGCAAATTGGTCAGGACCAGTATACGACGATTGTATTTCCTAAGGGAGTTACCCTGCCCGAACCGGTGTTGAAATTCGTGGAAGAGGCAAAAAGGAACGGCGTGAAAATTATTTATGCCAACGATTATCATGAAGTTCTTTCCCCGGAACAGTTGTCCCAACTTGTCGGCGCCGATGAAAAGCTCTTGCCGGCCGGTGAGACCGTTGCTTTCGGCAAATTTATCCGCGATGGCCTTGAAATCTACATGATGACCAATACCGGCAGCCAACCGTACCTTGGCGGCTTTAGTGTTCAAGAAGGGGAGCGGTATGCCGAACTCGATCCGCAAACAGGCACACTGTCGGAAAACAGGATCGTGGCCGGGCAGCCCATTGCTGTTAGCCTCCAGCCACTGCAAACCCGGCTGTTTATCGTCCGGCAGTGATCCGGCTGGTCAGATCCCGGCTACCGCATCACGAACAAACTAAAGGTACCTGCCGGGATATAAGGTCATCTAAGTATAGAAAACAGTCAAAAAATGGATAATTGTGAAATATAACAGGCAGATTTATCATGTTTTTCTGGTGCTTCTTACTGCATGTATCACATCTGGAGAAGTCATCGCTGCATCATGTGCGAAGAAGTTTCATGATGTATCCAATCTGATTATATCCGGGCCGGAAACGGAGCTCCCTACCGGCAAAACAGTTGCTCCGGAGGCCATTCCTCACTTCCCCGACCGGCAGCATACGTTTGTATGGAGGAACTGGAATCTGGTTCCGGTTGAAAAACTGGCACAGGTTCTTCGTACTTCCGTATCCAATATCAAAAAAATGGCTGCGGCGATGGGACTTCCGGTTTATCGGGAGCCGAAGTGGACGGTGCAGCAGATCTATATTACCCTGATCAGGCGAAACTGGCATCTGCTTCCATACGAACAACTGATGCAGCTGGTTGACATGACTCCTGAGCAGCTCAATAAATCGTTGCGGGAAGATGATTTTCTGTGGGTTAAGCTGGGGATGGTCAAGCCCCAGTGTGATCCGCTTTATTACACCCGGCCGGTGCCGGAGGTGTCACACCGTTTAAAGGAAATCAGCAGAATCGCGAAAGCATACAGCCATCCGGTGGAGTCAAAGGAAGAGGACCGCTTTGCCTTTATTAAAGACATACAAGCTGCCGGAACCGTAAGGCAGGAAGAATCTTACAGACATTCGGACACTGAAAAGCCGCGGGTCATCTATTCATACTTTGCTTTGTTTGGCGACCCGCTGGCAGGGACAGGCGATATTTTCCCCGGCGGGTTACTCGAAAAATTGTCAGCGCGCGGGGTGAACGGGATCTGGCTGCATGTTCTGTTGCGCGATCTTGCTCCCGGAGGCGAGGCATTCCCGGAGTTTGGGGAAAACCACGAAACACGGATCCGGAACCTCCGCCGGGCGGCTGAGAAAGCGAATCAATATGGCATGAAGATCTACCTGTATCTGAACGAACCCAGGGCGATGCCGTTTTCTTTTTTTGAAGCGCAGCAGGTTCCCGGACGGGCGCTTGCCAAAGGGGTCAGGGAGGGCGAATATGCAGCCTTGTGTACTTCAAACAGTGACGTTCAAAACTGGGTGAGAGACGCCCTCACCTATGTATTCAAGGAAATCCCGGCGCTTGGCGGGGTATTCACCATCAGCGGTTCGGAAAACCTGACCTACTGTAACTC
>CAZOYZ010000642.1:0-2911 GCA_964584045.1 uncultured Prolixibacteraceae bacterium
TGCCGCTGCCAGTGTGGCAACCGTATTCCCTGCTTTTACGGCCCCAACTGAAAGTGCCGCTTCGCCATCAGGCCGTTCGCTTGTTCCGGAAATGATGATGAATGGAACGGTATCGCTTTCGAAGCCGCTGCTTGCCCCCTGTCAACTTGGTTTCCGTATCGGGCTGGCACGGACGCGAATGCAGTCGTATCCCTGCAATACAATGGATTTCATCATGATGGACGTCGAGCGGCCTGCCAACAGCAGCCGAAAGGCTCATTGGAGCACAGGGGATATGACCGGCCGTTTACTCGAGTTCCTGAGCTGCTCAGAAGGTGTTGACGGGAAACATGACCCGAGACTTGATGAATTGTTTGAACGAATCTTCGCGCAAAGACAACCTTCCGGAGTGATCGGCCCGTATGCTCTTCATCCACTTAATTTACCGCAAATGGATGATCCTTTCCGGTGGGCGGCAGCATCGAAGTTATTGCCGGGCTTGCTCAGATATTATGATCTGACGGGAAATAAAGAGGCATTAAAGGCCGCCGAAGGTCTGGCCGAAGTACTTTGGTCCGTCCGGGACCGGTGGAAAGAGGCTGTAAGGCTGGAGCAGGAATATATCGGGATTCTCCAGTGGGTAACCGAACCGTTCGCCCGGCTTTACGGAATCACAAAGGATCCCCGGTGGATGGAATTCTGTGGTATGATAAAAGACAATATTCGTCCGCTGGAAGGAAGACAATGCCACTCCCACGGGTATCTGAGTACCCTTCGCGGACTTCAGGTAATGACACTGATCACAGGCGACCTGTCCTGGAATACCTTACCTGACCAGAGTCAAAAAATCATTCTTGAGAAACATCTGGAAATGCCTGACGGGTGTGTCGCCGAATTTTTCCCCTTTAACAGCCGGACTGAAGGTTGTTCCATATCGGACTGGCTGATGCTCAACCTGAACCAGGGGTTGATCCATGGCGATGACACCGCGTACGACAAAGCAGAACGAATATTCTGGAATGCCCTGGCTTTTAACCAGATGATTACAGGAGGATTTGGTCACCGCCGAATCGTTTCGAATGGCTACGGAATTGATCAGCTGATGGAGTCCTGGTGGTGCTGTACTCAAAATGCCGGAACGGGAATGTCGGAATATGCCCGGCATACCGTGACGTTCAGAAATAATATTATTCATGTGAATTTCCTGACTTCCGGTACGTTTGAACTTCCTTTACCTGGAGGCAAATGGGTAAAAGTCATCATTCAAACTGCTTATCCTGGCAAAGCTGAAGCAACGATTGAAGCAAAAAATGTACCTGAAAATATCAGCTTGAGGGTTCGGGTACCTTCCTGTGTAAAAGTCCCGGAAGTAAAAGAAACCCGTTCAGGGGAAAATGTGAAAGTTACCTTCACCGGGAAAATCGGACACCGGATTGAACAGGCTCATCCGGGAGTGATCTTAACATACGGTCCGCTGGTTTTGGTCCCGACCCGAACGGTAAAAGCAGGAAGTTATTCTACACCTGACACTTCTTCTGAAAAAGTCATGGAAGGATACGATCCGCAATCAATGCCACCGGGTATTCCAATAATTCAAGTAGATGGTCAGCCTGATGTGAACGGATTCGTTAAATTTCCCCTTTGTCCGCCCGACCGCCCGTTGCCTCCCTGGAACTACTGGCACGAGGGTCCCGGCTCCCCGACGTGGGTGGAAGGAGCAGGAGTTGAAGTGGGCTTGAAATTCCCGGACGGAAAGGTATTTCAAACCCGCTTTGCCCCAATGTGCTACAATACCTCATGCCTGTCCCCGTTCGAAACACCTGTTGTATTTCAGGACGCGAAAAAATAAGCATTGAAACCAGAAAAAAAAACAGATGGAGAAAAGAAGCAATACAATTGGCAGACGCAGCTTTATTCAGCATACGGCGCTTGGAATAGCAGGTATCCCTTTGATTTCGGGTACCTTCAGGAATGTTGCACCCAGTGATAAAGTCAGAATGGCCGTTATTGGACTGGGACCACAAGGCAACAGCCATTTAAAATGGTTCAACGAATTGCCGGATGTTGAAATTGTTGCACTTTGTGATGTGGACAAAGTCCGGCTGGAGAAAACGCATCAGCGGTTCCTGTCAATGAATCCCAATGCCCGCGTCAGGACATATACCGATTTCAGGCAGATACTCGACCGGAACGACATTGATGCGATTGCCTGTGCAACACCCGACCACTGGCATGCCCTGATTGCCATCATGGCTTTTCAGGCAGGCAAAGATGTGTATGGGGAGAAACCTTTGTCGTACACCCATGCTGAAGGACAGGCCATGCTGAAAAGTCTGGAAAAACACAGATCGGTTTTCCAACTGGGAACGCAAATTCATGCCCGGGAAAATTATCACCGGATCGCAGAAATCATTCAGTCGGGTTACCTGGGCAAGATCCAACTGGTGCGGCTTTGGAAAACAGGAGGTTCACCCGGACTGGGATTTCCAAAACCTGAAACTCCTCCGGGTACGCTTGACTGGAACAGGTGGCTGGGACCGGCGCCTTACGAAGCATACACCCCCGTTCGTTGTCATGGTTCCTACCGCTATTTTCTTGATTATTCAGGAGGCGTTTTCGCTGATTTCTGGTGCCACATTGCCGATATCCTGTACATGTCGCTTCATCCAAAAGGTTTGCACAGTGTTGAAAGCAGGGGCGAAAGACCTTACGACGGCATTGCCGACGCGCCCAAATGGATCGACGCCAACTTTAAGTTCGAAAACCTCGATGTCTGCTGGACGACAACACCTCCCCCGGTTCCGGGAGCTGATAAAATGCATATCGGTGCACATTTTGAAGGGGAAAACGGCACATTGACCTGTGATTACAATACCTGTACCATTCGCATAGGAAATGAGGTCTTAGGCGATATCCCTGAAATTCCAAAGAC
>CAZOYZ010000643.1:0-2910 GCA_964584045.1 uncultured Prolixibacteraceae bacterium
CGTTTTTCTCCTGCATTGAGGATCATGGGTGTAATGCTATCATCGGGCCCGTAAACGACATCGACATTATTGCTGCCGGCCAGAATGGATTGATAAACTGTCTTGTGAATATGAAAAGCCAGTTTGGCATATCCCGAAAAATCAATGACCGGTTTTTGGTAGGTACCTGCATTGGCCCCGCCATGCAAACAACACCAGGAAAAACCGTCGTAATCAATTTTCCTCAGTTTTTTTATCGATTCATAAGCAGAGAAAGCCTGCCATGCCTGACTTTCACGCCATTCATTAAACTGAAGTTTACGCCCGATGCTCCCCTCATCGTAACCCCATTCATAAGAGTGAAGGTGATACCAAGGCTTTCCCCTGCACAAGTCCCAATTGGGCTGTCCGATCGACTCCATATTCTCAAAGTCAAAATAAGCCCTCTCCTTGCTGTCCAGAAACCCTTGCCGGTATGCACCGGGCCAGGTACGCAGGCGGCTCCATTCTGACCCATACCCGGTAGGCGCATCCTGGTTGCCCCGTGTCACCATCGGTGCGGTCCATGCCTTTGAAGACAGAATTTTGTTCCCGGGAACCTTCTGTTTAGTACCATAGTTTGTTAACGCATCCTGGTTGCCTACAACAGCCATTTTCCCGTTCTGTTCGTCAGAAGGTATTTTGTTTCCTCCCTGGTCTATTGTCCCGGCATCATTCCCGTAATGAAGATGCCCGATATGCGAGGTAAACGATATTAACCTGCTTGGGTCGTAAGGATAGACTGCATGATAAGACTCTTCGCAGAAAAGATCGCTTTCGTATGCCTCATGTTGTTTAAACGTATTCGGGTGGTTCGATAGTTCCCACATGACGATACCTGGATGATTCTGAAGCTGTTTCATATACTTATGATAACCATTGAAGTCGATCTGTCCCCAGTCTCCTTCCCTGATCCAGGCCGGAGGGCAGACGATCAGCATAATACCCATCTGATCGGCCAGTTCACAATACCGGGGGTCATTTACCCCGATTGCTTTTTCTTTCCAGCCATGCACATGTATCCGGAGCATATTACACCCCATTTTCTTTACCATCAGCATTTCTTTGGCAACCCAACTGTCGGGAGGGCAACGTAACCAGGCCATCATATTTTCTATCGGCCAGCGGTATCCCATGATCTGCGTACCGTTGAGCAGGGCCGGCTTTCCATTAAGGCGGAAGGTGCCGCCTTCCTGCGAAACAGTCCTGATGCCTGTGGTCAGGACAAAGTCATCGATGACCATTCCATCGTTATCATGGACTTCAATGACAACTTTATACAACGCAGGGAACTCCGGTGTCCATAATTTTGGATGAGCCAGCGAAAAATCAAATTCGAATGCCTTGATCCCGGGGCCGAACAGCACATCTCTTTCTATCACCGTTTTCATATCCGATGGTTCTTCCTTTTCCCAGATACCCATTTTTGCAGTTATCTTTCCCTTAAACCCGAGTGTCCCTTTGTGTTCCAGATCAACTTTTGCATGAACATCCGCGTTGTTCCCGTCCAACGATTTGGTGTAAAAAAATGCGTCATTGACAAATGTTTCCCCGACCAGATCAAGCGAAGCCCGCCCCGCAAACCATCCCGGATTTTGATCGGGGTATGAACTTGGCATCAAAACCCCTTCTCCCGGGTTAAGATAGAAATGGTTTACTTTCAGGGCAATGTAATTGTCGGCAAAAGGATTGAGGAATTTGGTAATATCAAGACGAACCGGGTACCGGTCGTTTATGACGGACACAATTTTACCATTCACCCAGACTTCTCCGCCGGGATCCAAAGTCTCTATATTGAGGTATGCCCTGTTAAGATTGTCAATCCTGATCTTTTTTCTGAAATATAAGTCTTCTCCCTTATGCCTTTCTGATCCCTGTGCAAACGGGAGCTTTGCCGATGGCCAGTTACTGTCATCATACGTCGAGGTTTGCCATCCTTCCACAGAAGGTGTTTCGTTAAAGTCTTCGTCAATAAACGTCGCCGGGTAATAGGGGTAATTCGCATTTGTTGTTTGCTGATAGCCTGCTCCGTAAATGCCGTCAATTTTTGTTCCAGGCGAAGCTTTAACTTCAAACCCGTTGATCTGTGAGACATTTTCATTGGCAGGGACATAATCGCCAACTAATTTATTATCCACCAACAAATTGTAATGCTGAAAACCATTCGCCTCTACCAGATCTGCTTCGATCCTGATCGAATGCTCCTTTCCCGGTTCCCATTTTACAGCTTCCTTCTTTTCACCTTTTGAAAAATAAAAACAGGACTTTCCGCTGACCCCTATTTTGGCAAATACCTGTCCGGTACTATTATTTAAAAGGGCAAACTCACTGTTGGGATTATCTTCCCCCGGCTGAATGCTCCAACTTACAGAAAGACGCCATGTCTGGACTGGAAAATCCCACTTCCACGTTGCAACATTCTTAAAAAACAATGCTCCTTCTTTTAACAGGATATTTTTTGCTCCGGCGAACTTATTCATTTCCCAAACACTGGCTTCGTGCTGACCAGCTCTGTAACTTAGCCATTTCCATTCGTCCAGAGGTATTCGTTTTCTTACAACGGGTAAAGGCTGCGGCCTGATGCTGTGCAGAAAATCAGCAGCTTCATCGTCACTGACTACCTCGGTATTTAGATCTTTGTCGCCATAACATGCTGAGACATGGTCGGCGTAATACTTCAAAAAATCAATACGCTGATCGGTATTCAGTGTTGATGTTTCTCCCTTGAAGTCGGTTTCACCATTGGCCTTGGAATCTCTGGAATAATACCGGACTTCAAAACCTGCTGATAAAGGTTGCGTTTTCGAGGGCATGCCGATAAAACAAGTCAATATTGTCATTATACCTGTCCATACCTGCTTTTTAGTTTTGCCTGACATGTCTTTCACTTTT
>CAZOYZ010000644.1:0-2910 GCA_964584045.1 uncultured Prolixibacteraceae bacterium
AGTAAAACCAAAACCAGGAACGCAATATAAAAGCAGTAGTTATATAACGGACTGTATTCGAACGGAAGGCGAATATTCGAAAAAAGATACAGAATATTGAACGAAAAGAAATGATAAAGGACAAACAATGACCCCCCGACCATCGCAAGAGAAACAACGCAAACCAGTACCAGGCTCAGGTAATAACTCCGACGGCTTTTCTTTTCTATTTCCAAAAGTATACGGTTCATCACCCGCTCTTCAAATACTTCCGGCAGATCATCCGGTTTTCCGGTCAATATTTTTCTAAACGCTCTGTCTTTACTCATGATTCTGGTTGTTGATCAAAAATACAATCTTTTTCCGAATACGGTATAGCCTCACTTTCACATTTTCCGTTGTCAAAGCCGTGATCGCCGACACCTCACTGATCGACTTCTCCTGTGTATAGTAGAGCGAAATTAATGCCTTCTCCTCCGGGCTCAGCTTTTCAACGGCGGACTCCATCCTTCGTGCCAGTATTTCATCATTTTCCCGGTCCAGCAATTCGTCTACGGCTTCGTCGGGTATATTACTCAGTACCTTCTCGTCTATAACCGGGTATTGTAATTTCTTTTTACGGGTAAATGAAATTGTCGTATTGTATGCGATACGATACAGCCAGGTTGACAGACTTGAACTACCCCGAAAAGAGCCGAGGTTCTTAAACGCTTTAATGAACACATCCTGCGTCAGCTCTTCGGCATCCTCCCTGCCGGGAATCATTTGCCTGATCAAAGCATGAACCGGACGCTGATAACGCTTCAACAGAACGGAAAAAGCGCGTGGTTCTCCGCCCAAAACACGTCTAATCAGGTCGGTTTCATTCAGGTGTTCCATATGTATCTGCTTTGACGCTGTCCGGCTCTATTGGTTACAGCACCTGAGGTCATCTTTCAGCGCAACCGCGCTTCCTGTCCTTGCAGGTGTAACCAATTTTAAGAGCCGGCGTCCAATATCACAAAAGATCAAATTTAGAGATTTTAAAAATTACAATTATGATGGACTTTATTACAATTCCGCTGGTTGTCGGAATGGTCACACTGGGTATCTATAAATTGTTCGAGCTGTTTGTCTGCCGCAAGGAAAGACTCACGATGATCGAAAAGATCGGGTCCACATTCGATGCGTCCATGATCCAAAACAAATTCAGCTTCCCTGAAAAAAAATCGCCTGTATTTGGAACACTTAAAATCGCTTGTTTGCTGCTTGGCGTCGGATTGGGACTTTTGGCAGGATTCGCACTTACGCAATCTTTAGGTTTTAACGAGTTAATGGCACGGAACAATGACAACTGGTATCGTCTCCGGGACACCGTTGGCGTGATATATGGCGCATCGGTCCTTCTTTTCGGCGGCCTCGGGTTGCTGGTGGCTTTCCTTATGGAAATGAAGTACTCCGGGAAGTTGAAAGAATAGCCTGTACCCGAAACCGAAAGCCCTTCCGTATGAGTTGAAATTTACTCATACCCAAAAGCCTCTGCCGGATTCCGGGTAGCGGCTTTCTGGTTTTGTCCGGCTTGCTCTTCAGGTATGATCCCAATAAATGATCGTGATCCGATTTCTGAAAAACGAAAATCCCTTTCCCCAAATTCAGTAAACCGGACATTATTCTTCAAACCGCACATTCACGCTTCCACCGGAGGCGCGCATATAAACGGGAATTCCGCCACCGTTCATCGTCCCTTTCACGCGGTCTTTTTCGGATTTTCCGGAGAAATTTCGGAGATCAATGTTCACCTTTCCCGAGCTCAAATCGAGGTCGAGGCCAAGGTTACCGCCGTCCCGGATAACCGCATCAACCCCGCCGCCACTGGATTCAAGATATAGCTCCTTACTCAGTCTGCCAATGTTCACGCGGACTGATCCTCCGCTCGATTTGGCTTTCACATACCCGGCTTCACCGGTAACGCTTACGCCGCCACCGCTGCTGCCGGCTTCCACGTCGCCGTGAATGTTCTCCAGGTGCACCCCGCCACCCGAACTATGCGCATAAACCCGGCCATGCGCTTCTTCCAGCGTAACACCGCCGCCGCTGGAATTCAGGCGGACATCCCCGTCTTGATTCGTTACATGTACGCCGCCGCCGGATGAACCAGCCTTCGTCATACCAGCAACGTTCTCCAGTTTTACGCCACCACCGCTGCTTGAAAAATCGTGTGTGCCTTTCACATTTGAGATTCTCAGTCCCCCTCCGCTCGACGATACGTTGCACGACATTTCGCGGGGAGTCAGGATCGTCAACGAAATGCCCACATTTTTCAAGAAGCCGAAATTCATCTTCCGCTCCACGGTTGCCGTAACGACTGAACCGTTCTTTTCGATGTCCAGTTCGAAATCTTCCAGAATATCGCGAACCGACGGATCTGAAGGGGACAGAACTCTTCCGTTTTTCCGGATAAATACCTGTACAGTGACTTCATGCTGATCACCGCCCTTTACCTCGATGCCTCCTCCGGATGATCGGGCATTGAGCGTGCCAGGCTCGTTCATCTCAAAAGTCTTCGTGATGGTGGGTGTCTTGCTTTCCTGGGCAATGCCGTTGCATGAAAGCAATGTGACCAGCATGGCTCCGATGGTGTACATTTTTGTTTTCATTTGTTTTTCAGATTAAAAGGTTATCAAATCCCGACAGAATATATCCTAAAGACGCCGCTTTTTAAAAATAGTTACTCACACTGCTGCGATTCTGCCGCGTCGCTCTCTCTGTTTGTATTGAAGACTGCTGCCTGTCTTTTTCGCTATTCATACCGCAGCGCTTCGACCGGATTCCGGGTGGCAGCTTTCCAGCTTTGCCAGCTTACCGTAAGCAGGGCAATACCCAGTGCCAGCAGTCCGGCCACGGCAAAGATCCACCAGCTCAAATTGGTTTTGTAGGCAAAACTACCCAGCC
>CAZOYZ010000645.1:0-2910 GCA_964584045.1 uncultured Prolixibacteraceae bacterium
TGAAGATTGTTATGCAACATTTTGATGAAACGAAGCCTTTCGCATTTTTGATCAGTGACAAAGGCGTTTCCGGTCATCAGTTGAACTTACGGTGGAAATGGTTAATTTGGACCCGCAAAAAGATCCGAAAATCCGGTGCGCGGATCGCAAAAAATCTTAAAACGAAATGGCTAAACAAGAGAAGAAAAAAATAAAGAGTATACTTGCCGGTCAATGGAGGATACTTCGTAATTCAATCACTCATTTCGGGACTAACCGGCCGGTTGAAATGGCAGGTACAACTGCTTATTTTGCGGTTTTTTCAATGGCCCCGATCATGATCATCATCATTTCGGTGTTTGGATATTTTACAGGAGATATGATTGTCAAGGAAAAGCTTTTCAATGAACTAAGCCGGCTGATCGGGGAAGAAAGCAGTCTTTTGCTCGAACAGGCGATCGACAATTACCGGATCGTCGAAAACAGCGGAATAGGTACGCTGATCGGAGTGGTATTTTTCCTGATTTCAGCTACCACCCTTTTCAATATCATGCAAAGTTCCATCAATTATATCTGGAGGGTGAAGGTAAAAGGAAATCTCCGGGTCAGTGCTTTGAGACTGGTCAGAGACCGCCTTTTATCTTTTGGAATTATATTAAGCATGGGCTTTGTTTTGCTTGTTTCCATGTTGGTTGATGCATCGATTTCTTTTTTAAAGGATTTTATCCGGGATCATTTTAGTGAGCGCCTGATTATTTTTGTACGAATGGGCAATATTTTAATATCTATTGGGATTACAGGAGCTTTATTTGCCCTGATCTACTATTTTCTTCCTGACGTAAAAATGAAATGGAGTGCCAGTTGGTATGGTGCACTGATCACAGCAGTTCTTTTCATGGTGGGGCGGATCATGATTGGGATCGTTATCGGCGCCAGCAAACTGGGCGCCGTATATGGCGCAGCCAGCTCACTGATCATTATCCTGACCTGGGTATATTACGCCTCTTTCATCTTTTATTTCGGCGTAGAGCTGACCCGCCAGTTTTCACAATACCACGAGCATAAAAATGTGCCCGTGAAATACGCCATTCCCTTTGAAATTACTCTTTTAAAAGGTAAGGCTGGGACTTCCCGGCCTCCGTCAGGATGAACGTCTATCTTCCTCTGATCAGAGAGATCAGGATGGAAATGATCGCAAAAACAAGTAAAATGTGAATGAGATGTCCAAGAGAGAAAAAGAAAAAGCCAAGGAGCCAGCCAATGATCAGAATCACGGCGATGAAATAAAGTAAAGTTCTCATAATTTATATTGTTATTGTTTAATATATTGAAGCTCTTACACGCTGGCCGACTTCTTTCCGGTGAGCGTCAGAAAAATTCCCACAACCGTAACGGCAAGACTGAATATCAACGGAGTCCAGTTGGCCTCGCTGACTGCAACATCGATCCCGAAAATGCTAAAGGTTTCCGAGTCGTTGATTGCCTGAATTCCGAAAATCACCATTCCGATCATTCCCAGAATGAAAAGGATAATACCTGCTATCTTCATTTTTTAACTTTTTTGTGTCGTGACCATAGAGAACAAAAGTGTGCCATTCATTAAAGATCGGATGTTTTCTTACCGGTTTAGCCATGTTTAAGCAGAGTAATCCGAACGGACAAGCTTAAACCGCAGGTGGTGCAAAGAGGAAGCGTTGGACATAATTATCCACAATCTGTGGCAGACATTCCTCATATTACATCGTTTTTTGGCAAACTGTTCATCCCCCACTCTCGTATAAATTCTTGATTAATTTCAGAATGAGATACTAAAATTCCCTTTTTTATGTTATTCTAATGTGAGTGTTGAGATTGAGTTACCCGGGTGGGGGTAAATAAGTTCGGTTGGTTTCATTTTAAATAACGGTTTACCTTACATGTACAGCAAAGCGAATGTACTGCGGAAGCAGCTTACCGATATTGCGGCCTCGATCGATCGTTTTATGACGGAGGGGGAGGTCACGGAGGACTTTTGGGATGAGGTCGAAAATTGGCTGAAGGTCCAGTTTGAAAGGATCCGCATGCAAAAGCTGAAAGACAGTAGAGTAATAAAGAAGGAATACCAATTATTTGAATATCAATCAATTTTGTTTGATAATTTACCCGGGATGGATGTTTTTTTGTGTGACCGGGATTACAGGTATCTGGTTTCCGGGGGAAAGGAAAAAGAACGTTACCGGTTCACAAACGAGGGGATGGTCGGGAAGACGATGTTCGAGGTTTATGATAAAAAAACACAGCGAAGTATTTTCCCGTTTTATAATAAAGCACTCAACGGTGAATCTACGGAAGGTGAAATCCGTTACCGGGATGATATTTATTACGTGATCGCCACCCCCGTGAAGGACCACGAAAATAATACGGTCGCAGCGATCGTGATTTCGCAGAACGTGACCAGGGATAAAATCCTGGAAGAACAATTAAAGAAGGGGAAAGAAGATGCGGAGAAAGCCGACCGGGCGAAATCAATTTTTATTGCGAACGTAAGTCATGAGATTCGTACCCCCTTAAGTGCGATTATCGGTTTTTCAGAGCAACTGGAAAAAACAGAATTAACGTCCGCACAGTCCAGATATTTGTCACTGATAAAAAAGGCGTCTGAACATCTGCTCTATCTGGTCACTGAAGTTGTATTTCTGTTTAAGCTCGGTATGGGGAAGATATATATCGAGAAAAGGCCATTTTCCCTGGATGAACTGATTGGTGAATTGTACGACCTGTTTTTCGCTCAGGCCGCCGAAAAGGACCTCGTGTTTACCATAGAGAAAGATGAACATCTCCCCGGGATTCTGATCGGTGATCCTTTCCGGCTACGGCAAATTTTAATGAATCTGCTTGTTAACGCCATTAAATTTACCGATAAGGGTACGGTGAAACTGGTGTGCAGGCTTA
>CAZOYZ010000646.1:0-2903 GCA_964584045.1 uncultured Prolixibacteraceae bacterium
CGGGGATTTTCCGGATGAAGGCTCAGTGGAGGATTCGTTTTGCACCCGCCGAACAACAGGGAGACGAACAGACCGATCGTGCACAGGACGATTTCTTTTTTCATGTGTTTATTATTTTTGTTCAGGCCATACCTTATTTCGGATAAACGACCTGTTGCCCTTCGGCATGGCCGCTCACCTGGTTATTCTTCATGATAACGGGAAGCCCGTTTTTGTCAATCAATACCGCTGCCTTTTGAGAATTCCCCTTGGTATTGCGGATGATATTTCCTTCGAGGATCACGCCTTCGGCAGGACTGTTGAACGAGAATCCGTAGCCGCCGCCTTTCGATCCGTTGTTTTCTACGGTATTTTTCCTGAAAATGTTCCTGTGAGGGGCATTGGCTTTTGTTTCGTGGCGGAAACGGACACCGTCGCTGCCATTGGAGGCGATTTGATTTTCTTCGAAGAGCATGTCTGTATCCATGTGGCCTGTACATATTCCAAAACGGCCATTCCTGACGAAATGGTTATTTCGCACAATCCCGTTTTTTACCCTCCAGCAAACGAACAGTCCGTCCCTGTCATTTTCATAGACCTGGTTGCCCTCGATAAGGGTGTACAAGGTCCCTGATCCCGGATGCAAGCCGGACAGGCATCCTGAGATTTCACAGTCCTTGACTGCAACGTCTTCGGTGATCTGCCAGCTTATTCCATCTCCATTGAAATTTTTTACTGTGACCTTTTCGATGCGTACTCCGCGGACTTTATGAAGATAAATTCCTCCTCCGCGGCATCCATTCAGCAGATCGTTCGTTTCACGATTTCCATCGATGGCGAGATTGGTGATCGTGATATTTTCGGCTTCTACCGCAGCGATCACGGAACATGAGTTTGAAACCGTTCCTTCCCTGCCTGATTCGTAGTCCCGGATCAAATAACTATCCAGATGGAGCACGTGCCCATGCACCTGGGTAACCACGGCAGTGGTCACATCCCATGCGTCATGGTTCTTCGAATCGTACACCTGAACGCCCATTCCTGCGGTAAATCCCGCAGGATCTTCCACGGTTACCTGCAACTCGCCATACCCTGCATCAACTGTGAACCGGGTCCGGGTTCCTTTGGCTTTGCGGAGGACGCTTGCCTGGCCAGAACCGACCAGGGAGATATTACTGTAGAGTTTGACCGGTGCAATGATCTCGTAATTTCCCGGAAGAATCTTCACGGTACCACCGCCGGCGCAGTGAAGTGCGTCGACGGCAATTTGGATGGCCCGGGATGTATATCCTTTCACATCTGCGCTGTCTCCGCCTACGGTGATGACCTGTGCCGGATGGTAAGGAAAGACAATGGAATGATTTCCCGCTTGTGTGCCTGGTGAAATTAAGCACGAATCTTCTGCAGGCAAATTGAGCGTGATGCTCTCTTTCAGGTTGATGTTGGTTGTGATAGTACCGGCATGAATCTCATTCCATGAGAAAGTCATGACCAGTAAGACGCGTAAGATGGTTCTCATTGGTGCTGTTTTTGTGATGACTGTCATTGAATTATTGGATTTAGTTTAAAAAAGCTGTCATTTTCATGCTGGCCAACCTTCAGAAATCTCCGGCTGATTACCGGCTGTTTCCAGGGACAAATTCAGCAACCAGCATAATTACAGAGATAACAGATCAAGGTTTTTCCGTAAACGCATCAGCGCTTTCGTATACGCTTCCGGGATAACACCCTCCTTGTTTGGCGGCACATTCAGTAAAAGGTTGGATCCTCGTGTCCGGCTTACCAGATACATCCCCAATAATTCAGCATCACTACGCGGGTTATCGCTTTCTTTAAAAAACCATTCTTTCCCGATGGGATCACAGACTTCCCCAGGCATATAGTATTGTTTGCCCTCAATATTCCTCCATTTTACGTGTTTGGTATGACTGTTAGGCAGAAAACGTTCGATGGTGATCACGTCGGTCGGCCAGGCGTAATTGACCTTAAATGTGGAACCATCACCGATCCCGTGGTTCATGACGATGACACATTCAGGCTGCCAACGGGCAATCTGGTCATAGAGCGTCTGGCGGTAGTCGCGCGGCAAAACACCGGGAATATCGATCCACACTTCCCCGATCTTTCCGTAATGAGTCAATAACTCTTCCAATTGGTTGGTCTGAAACTCACGGTATTTTTCAGTGGTACAGGCTTTACTCCATTCCACATACGAAGGTGTTTGTGAACCAAAGAGATGATGATTATCCCAGGAACAATAGTAAAAACCGGGTATGATGCCGTATTTGGAACATGAATTCACAAATTCACTCACCACATCGGTCTTATTACCACTCGTCCCCACGTGATAGTCGGTAGATCTGCTGGGCCAAAGACAATGGCCTGAAACATGTTTGGCGGTTAATACCGCGTATTTCATTCCGGCGTCGCTGGCGGTACGGATCCATTGATCGGTATCCACTTCAGGCGGCGCATAAAATGAAGATGGTTGATCGCCTTTCGATAATTCTTCTCCGTCGAATGTACTCATGCCAAAATGGAGAAACATGCCGAACCCCATGTTTTCCCATTCCTGCAATCTTTGCAGGCTTAATCGTTGGGAGCCGCTTCCCGGTTTCTCAGGAATTTCGCCGGAAACAGACTTCATAAAGGGTAACATGGTTGCGGTTCCTGCGAGGGCTGTCGTTTGAATAAAGTTTCGTCTGTTCATCGTTATAATTGTTAGTTCAATCTTACTTACCTTTCCAAGTAACTAATTTTTACATATCGACATTTTCTTGGATTTTTGTTGACGATCCGGTGATTCGGAAAACGTGATCCAATGGTTGCGCCAATCGGTATGCTTCCTTCCTCAATTCCTCGCAAGCCTTTGATCCTTTTTCAAAAAATAATTCAGAACTGGTCTGCGCAAAACAGATCGTTGA
>CAZOYZ010000647.1:0-2898 GCA_964584045.1 uncultured Prolixibacteraceae bacterium
ACAGCCGTTGCCATCGATACCATCATTAATCAGCGTGAAAACTTTGAAAACGGGAAGCCGGTTTACTGCATTTACGTGGCCATAGGTCAAAAGGGATCCACGGTGGCGACCATTGCTGCTACCCTGGAAAAATACGGCGCGATGGATTATACCTGTATTGTCGCAGCTACCGCCGCCGACCCTGCCGCCCTGCAGTATTATGCGCCTTACGCCGGCGCCGCCATCGGGGAATATTTCCGCGATACAGGCCGTGATGCACTGATCATTTATGATGACCTTTCAAAACAGGCCGTGTCGTACCGTGAAGTATCGTTGCTGCTGCGCCGCCCGCCGGGCCGTGAAGCCTATCCCGGCGACGTATTCTACCTGCACTCGCGATTGCTCGAGCGGGCTGCAAAAATTATTGACTCGGACCAGATCGCCGCTCAAATGAACGACCTCCCCGCATCGCTGAAAGGGAAAGTCAGAGGAGGCGGCTCCCTTACCGCACTCCCCATCATCGAGACTCAGGCCGGCGACGTGTCGGCTTATATCCCGACCAATGTGATCTCGATCACCGACGGACAGATCTTCCTCGAATCGCACCTGTTCAACGCCGGCATACGCCCCGCCATCAACGTGGGTATTTCGGTGTCACGCGTCGGGGGCAACGCCCAGGTGAAAGCGATGAAGAAGATCGCCGGAACCCTGAAACTCGATCAGGCTCAGTTTCGCGAGCTGGAGGCTTTCTCAAAATTCGGCTCCGACCTGGACGCCGCAACCATGAGGGTGCTCAACAAAGGCCACCGGAACGTGGAGTTATTAAAACAGGGACAATACGCTCCGATGAAAATCGAACACCAGATCGCCATCGTCTACTGCGGGGTGAACGAGTTGATCAGAAATGTGCCCGTAGAGAAGGTGAGACGGTTCGAAACCCTGTTCCTTGAATTGATGGAAATGCAGCACCGCCCGGTACTCCTTGACCTGAAGCAGGGAGTGCTGACCAACGAAGGCAAAGCAGCCATCGAAAAAGCAGCCGCAGAAGTCGCGGCCGGCTTATAAGGAGACCGGAAACGGGAGACCGGAGAATCTTGAATCTTGAATCTTGAATGTTGAATGTTGAATGTTGAATGTTGTGTCTTGACATTTGTGTCTTGACATTTGATCCTAAAAAATGTCAAACTTAAAAGAAATACGAACCCGGATCTCGTCGGTAAAAACGACCCGCCAGGTGACCGCCGCCATGAAAATGGTGTCGGCAGCCAAACTTAAAAAAGCGCAGGACGCTATCCTGCGGATCAGACCTTATGCGGGGAAGATCTACGAGATCCTGACCATGCTCAGCACAAACCTGGAAAAGTCGGACGATTCGCCCTATACCGAACAGCGGGAACCCGAAAAAGTGCTCATTGTCCTGATCAGTTCCAACCGGGGACTGTGCGGGGCATTTAACTCGTCGGTTTCAAAAAAGGCGCTGGAACTGGCGTTCTCCGTTTACAACAGGCAACTGGAAAAGGGAAATGCCGACTTTTTCGTCATTGGCCGGCAGGGAGAACGATTCCTGAGATCGCGCGGAATGAATATCACCGGCCAGGCCAACCACATTTTTGACTCCCTCAGCTTTGAAGGTGTTACTGCCCTCGCCGAGCAATGGATGACCGATTTTAAAAACCATAAATATGGCCGCATCATACTGGTTTACAACCAGTTTAGAAATGCAGCCATCCATATCACCGCCACCGAGCAGTTTCTCCCGGTAAAGATGTCACCGCCGGAAAAGAAAAACATCAGGGTCAATTATATTTTTGAACCTTCACAACATGACATTGTCAGGGAACTGATCCCCCGTTCACTCAAGATCCAGTTTTACAAGGCCCTGCTCGATTCGAATGCCGCTGAACACGGGGCACGGATGACAGCCATGCATCAGGCCACTGATAATGCCACGGAACTGATCCGCGAACTGACGATCACCTTTAACAAGGCCCGCCAGGCTGCAATCACCAACGAAATCCTGGAAGTGACCAACGGCGCCGAAGCGCTGAAATAGCCCGGGCAAAAAAAAGAGCCTGATGAGGCTCTTTTTGCAGATATGTAATTGGATAGTTAATTATTCCCCCAATCCGTAGCGGACAAATCCGGTCACCGTCAAACCCTTATCTTTCGAGGCAAGGTATTCCCTGACCGTCATCTTGTTATCCTTCACAAAAGTCTGGCTTAACAGGGTACTCTCCTTGAAAAACTTCTGCAAGGCGCCCTGGGCGATCTTATCGAGCATGTTTTCAGGCTTTCCTTCCATGCGGAACTTCTCGCGGGCAATTTCAAGTTCTTTTTCAACAATATTCTGCGGAACATCGTCTTTATCGACAGCCACGGGATTCATGGCAGCAATCTGCATCGCCACGTCTTTGCCCGTCTGCTCTTCCACATCCTTGTTAAAACCAACTACGGTGGCCAGCTTGTTTCCCGGGTGGATATACTGCACCACCGAAGCAGCTTCAATACTTCCGTAGAAAGACAGATCGAGTTTTTCGCCGATAATCCCGGTTTGTTCAGTCACATGAGCTTCAACGGTGCGTCCGTCGAGCAGCAGCGCCTTTAAAGCGTCCAGGCCGGCCGGCCGGTGGCTGATGGCCAGATCCAGAAAATTGCTTGTCAGCCGGATGAACCCTTCGTTCTTCGCGACAAAATCAGTTTCACAATTCAGGACCACCACAGCCCCGAATTTTTTATCGTCACTCACCCTGGCAAGCACAACGCCTTCGTTACTCTCACGGTCAGAACGTTTACTTGCAACCAGTTTACCTCTTTCACGAATAATTTCAATAGCGCGGTCAAAATCGCCGTTCGCTTCATTCAACGCGTTTTTGCAATCCATCATTCCCGCGCCCGTTACTTTACGTAACTTCATTACAT
>CAZOYZ010000648.1:0-2888 GCA_964584045.1 uncultured Prolixibacteraceae bacterium
ACTCCATCCTTCACTGAGATATTCGGCCAGCACCGCAATCCCCTCCTGAAGTTCTTCATATCCGGGAATACCGCTGCTGAGCAGTTGAAGATGCTGATTCTTCCCGTTATAATAGGTCAGCACGTGTGTTCCCACTTCATGCTGGATCAAAGACCCGGCCCTGTTCTTTGGGATCCGGGCTTTTGACGGAATGCTCAGGATTCCTTTATTGACCATCAGATCGCTGATCGTATCCTTTATTTCAACCCGGCTGCTGACTCCAGGCCATTGTTTCTGAAGGTATTTTAGTTCCTGCCTCGCCAGTCCTGCAAATTCTGCAGCATCATAAAACTCCTGATCATTTTTCTCTTGCCGGCTCAAAACCGGGAATTCCTCCAGGATTTCTTTTGCAGCTTCCAGCAGCCAGGACTTCACATTCCCAAACAACTGCAAACCCGTATATAAAAAATCATCCGTATTTCTGTATCTCAGCATGCTAAGCATTTTATCGATCTCGTTCCGCTTATCCCGGAACAAAAACCCGAGTGTAGGGTCATCAATCTTTTCAATGGGAAGATTATACAGAGAACGCTTCATCAGTTCCGGATCATTTGGCAACATCCGGTAATGAAAAACAGGCATCTTCCGGTACTGGTTCTTCCTGAATTCATTCCATGCTGCATCGGTGTTAACCGGTGAAACCAGCAATAAAAAGTGGATCTGATTATCGATATCCACTAACTGCCTGTCAATCTGCCACGTTTCGGGGTTGACCTCCCTGCGTGCCAGACTCTGAAAGCCCATGAGTTTACGGGTTCCCTGTACTTTGATGAAATCATAGACCGATTTCCTGAAAACTTCCCCAAAACCTGCATATAGTTTTCTTTCCAGGACCGGATAAGCCTGCCCGGTTTCACGGTTCCGGTAAAACGGCTTTACTTTCATTCCCAAAAGAAGACATTCCATTTGCTTAAGTTCCCTTTTGCTTAACAAGGGACCAAGATGGCCGGGGCATCTTTTGTCCGTCACGCTCAGGGTGATTTCAGGAGCCAATCCCGAAAGATCCATTTTCCGCACGTTTTCCTTTAACGTTTCGATCGACCGGGGCAGATAATCCGCAGGTCCATAGAGTTCAAAACATGCCTTATGACTGTCAGACAAGTCGGTTCCTTCATCCGGCCATATTTCCATTAACAGAAAAGCACCAAATTCATCCGAAAACAACTGAACAACTCTCATTACCATCAGCCGGTAAGTTGGAAACAGTTTTTCAGGGCAGATAAAAAAAGAAGCTTCGTTTCTGATGATGTTCTCAATGACAGGGTCGCTGTACCCTTCTCTGGTTCTGTGAACAAGGAGAAAAGGCAGCTTTCTCTCGATATAAAGGTGAATGTGATCGCCAATCCGGTAGTCAACACCGGAATTCCGCTCAAGATTTTCGATCAGTTTCCCGAACCGGCATATTTCAAATGTCTCATCCATAATAAATTATTTCTGCCATGATGAATTTTGACTTCCTGTTAGCTAATTTCTTGTTGTTGGTATTAAACTTGTTTACACGAATTTTCCGTTTATCCTTTCTGCTGTTGCGAGGATTTCCGGGACTGTGGTATAAAAGGCATTTTTCAGCTCGTTGAGACGAAAGATATCGACGGCGCCCGACCATTCATCCATAAAGATCTTTTTTACCTCAATAGCCAGCACGCAGGCGCGCCCGGGGTAACGCCCATGTATCCAACGGGAAAGATATCCGCCTTTAAACCTGATATTTTCACGTACATCAAGGTGTCGCCCAAAATAATCATACCCCCGCATCAGATGCAGAAAACAATCAATGACAGGCGCCCACAAGTCCCGGTTTAATGTTCCGGTGCCCACATTGATCTCGGGGTTTAATACCGGATCTGCTTCTTTACCGGCGGCATCACGTCTGTAATTATACGTATGAAAATCGTATACGACCAGATATCCGCAGGTTTCGATCAATCCATTCATAAAACGGGCAAGCTGTTCGTAAAAATCATCATAATCCTTCAATAGTCCGTTGACGATCGGTTGCGGTAATTCCTTCTTCCATACACGGAGACCCCATGACTGTTCCGGAGTGCGATACAGTGCTTCCCCCGGGGGACGATTAAGGTCTGTCTGGAAACGTGAAGTATCTACGATCAGATGGTTTGCAGAACCAGCAGCCAGGAATCCGGTACAGGGATCTTCTTCCCGTAACCTTGTGAACTCATCAATCTCCAAATATTGCTCCAGTTCTTCCCGCACATCGTGTCCGTGATGAATGGCCAGCGCTAAAAGAGGCCATTTGCTTCGCCGTATGTCATACCGCATCTTTATCATGTCAGGGGTTCCAGGCTTCATCCTGCCTGCAAAAGCAGTTCCATTCAGCAAATACCCCAAAACTTCTTTCTGATCAGTTACCCAACAGGCATCTTTCCCTTCAAAATAAGCCGGCCAGCCGCCGGTCATCCCTTAATTCCCGTATACTTCCGCCAACCTGATATCCCTTTTCGCTGTGGATTAATTACACATATTTCTCAAAAATTCCACATTTTGATAAACCATTCTCCTTGCCGGCTTGGCCGGCAAAAGCAACATAACCCGTCTGTACCGGACAAGCCGGGTGTTTTTGCGCCTTCCGGTTATTTGTTGGTATAGTGCTTGCCCGCCTACATGGAAAAACGGAGTGTACAACCGCATCCGATCAACATCTATGCGGATGCGGAATGTTATGGACACCGGGCACATCACGAATAATTGAGGTTCATGAAGACAATGATTATCAGCGACATTAAAGGAAAGTCGGCAAGCATTATTCCGTACGGACTTAATCTCGCCAGATTCCTGCAATCGGAAACGGAGGTCATCCATGTCATCGACCCAAGGGTCTGCCAGGGGGT
>CAZOYZ010000649.1:0-2888 GCA_964584045.1 uncultured Prolixibacteraceae bacterium
ACGGTTCCTGAACACGACAAAGAAAGCCTCCTCCGGATTCAGGGTCAGCGCCAATGCCGTTCCTTCTTCAGTTTGCTCATAAACCGGACATGCGCAGATCGCTCCTGTTTCAGGGAGCCAGAATTCAGGGATTTTGTCCTTCACACGGAAAGTGGCCGTTACCTGCTCAACTGTTTTCTTTTTATTTCTGATGAAATAAATATCTTCCCCGGCGGTTTTGCGGTGAATGTAGTCCAACTCCGTTTCCCCGTTGCCGCCTGTGAAGCTAAAGTCTCTCCCGGCACCCCGCTCCCGCAGGATCTCGCTCAACGGCCGTCCCCAGATCACTTTTCCTTTACCGTATGGGTTCACCGTCACTGTTTTTCCATCGCAATCTCCCCAGATCTCATCCGCCAGCTTCCGGACGGCCTCATCCCTTTGGGGATAACCAGTCAGACCATTTGACTGCACCGGCTTTGGCCCTGCGATGGTAATTCCGTCCTTCACGAGTTGCCTTATCTTTTTGAGCACCTCCAAATCCATATCCATCCTGTCGGGAAGGACCAGCAGTTCATAACTCATGCCGTCGGGAAGGACAATTCTCCCGTTCTCCGCCCTCATCCGGGTGAGAATGACCTCGGGATTGGTCACGTCATAATCATACCCGAAACCAAGCGACGGATCGACTTTTTTTTCAGGAACATAATTGAAGCCCTGGTCACCGTAATAATAGCAGACATCGCCGACAAAAAGCCCCTGTCGCAAAAGGAAAGAGCACCGGGCCAGGTAATCCATAAACGGCCTGACTTTAGGCCACCATACTCTTCCCGGGCCAATATGCGTGCCTGCGTAAAAAGCCCTGCCCGGATTGTGGTTGCCGTCCGGGTGGTGCGCATAGGTATGGAAAACGATCTTGTTCATGCCGTTGCAAAACGAGTTGTCGGAAATTGCTTTCAGGTCGCACGGTCCCTCCTGCCACATTTTCCAACTGGTATATGATTCCTGTTCCACCAGCTCTTTTCCGTAGATGTGAGCGGCACTGGCAATTTCCTTCACCAGGGAAGTGGGGGAACCATGCCAGAATTCGCCCCGGGGGATGTCCAGCGCTCCAAGCGCCTTCAGCGCTTCGACCGGTACCGGACCAGGCCCTCCCGATTCAGCGCTGAGTTGAAGCCCGTATTGGTTTGAAATGCGGGCAGCATTTTTATAATGTGCGTCCACGATCAGATCGCAAAGGGTCTTGTCAAAATCATACCTGAAACGCCTGGTTATTTCCTCGTTGCCAATGGTCTGACCAGTCAATACGGGCAAATACGGGATGATGTCGTACCCGCGCCGGTCAGAAAATTCATTCTGAAAGTTGGGTGTCCAGCTAATCCCCCAAACTTCATAGCTGCACAAATAAAGGTATTTAAGGGCATTGTTCCCAAGGGTTATCCCACCGTTAGTCAGGCTGTCGATGATTGTCTGAAAGTGAACCCTGGTCGCTTCGGGATTGAAATGATCGATCACCAGCCCGTTGGAATTGAGGCTGGGAGAGTGAAGCAGTTTGCCGGTGTTGGTGCAGACAAACCTGACGATATTCCATTCGCCTTCAGGGACGTCCCACACCAGCCTTCCATCCTGATCCATCTGTCGCGAAAGGTCCTTTACCAGCGAAATATCACTGAGGACACTGTCCGTGGTATTTGGAAAGGCTACCACAGCGATTTCTTTCCAGAAAACCGGCTTCCCGTCCTCCCGTTTAGGTATCGCCTCAGGGAATGAAGGAAAAGGAAGCTTTTCATCAAAACGGGCGGGACCTTTTACCAGCACCCTTTCAGAAGGGAACAGGGCCATGTTGGCATGTTCAGGTTTTATCCACGCCCCCCCGGCATTCCAACTGCTTGAGGTGATCAGTCCCAGTCCGAGGCCAAGCCGGTCGGCTTCCCTGACCGCATGGCCGATCGCCTTCACCGATTCCGCTCCCAGGAATGCCGGGCCCGCCGGTATTTCTCCCTGATCGGGAAAGCGTTCCCCGCAGTCGAAAATATCGAACCCTCCCATTCCTTTGGCTTTGATCTCCTCCAGATCCCGGGTTAATTCGGCCTGATTGACATCTCCGTTGGTCCAGACCCAATATGCCCAGGGACGAAAAACGGCAGGCGGTTCCCGGAAGAATCCTTCCAGATCCACACGCTCCGTGGCCTTCTGCTGAGATTCCGGCGCCGGCCTGCAAGAAAATAAAAACAATCCGGCAACGGATGTCAGGATAAGTAGTGTTCGTTTCATACGTTTGCCATTTTTTTGGTTAATGTTCTTGTTCCCGCGGAATAAACAAGCTCTACGCCGCAAATCCCGGCGCCAGCCGTGGGCTCCACCCTGAATCTCAAGTTTCAAGCTTCCAGTTTATCCCGTCATTTGATGCCCAGACCTTGTTGCTGCACTCCGTACCGGGCAATTTTCTCCCGCCCATGATCCACATTCTGTTCTTAAATACCAACGATACCGGCAAATCACTCTGAACCCACGGAGCATGATCCAGTATCTGAACCCATTTTCTCCCGTCAGACGACCTCCAGACATCCAGCATGTATAGACACCTCCCAGGCTGACAATGCTCTGATCGCCTAATTGTCAGAACTAAACCGGGTACAGTAAGGACTCTGCCGGGATCCCTGCTCTCACCCGGCAACAGACTCAGTAGAAACCGGACTGCCTTAAGAAAACTTACCCTGTAGATTTGCTACAGGGTAAGCGGTTAAAAAGAAGAAACAAACTAATCTGCCTGAATAAGCGGCGTAAATTGTTCAAATACCACCGTCCTGTTCCGGAAGACAAGCGTATCTTTTACATTGTGGATATAAGTCCCGTCATTCACCTGGTAATCCAGATGCAATACATTCCGTTTTTCGCCTCCCCATGAATCG
>CAZOYZ010000650.1:0-2887 GCA_964584045.1 uncultured Prolixibacteraceae bacterium
AGAAAGACGGGTTCCCCGGTTTATGGGAATTGCCCAGCCATGGCTGGCACGAGAACCTGCTTAAGGACAATAATGAATGGGGGCCCAGACGGATCACATTATGGCCTTCGCCAATTCCTGAAGCTATTCCTCTGGCTTTTTTGAAAACGCCGGAAGACGAATTTAATGTAAACAAGGTTTTCATCGAAAAAGCATTGAAACAGGAGATGGCTTTTTCCTCATTCGTCTGGCATCCATGGTCGCTGCATAAATTTGACCCTGGCATGGAAATGCTTGAATTGACATTTGCCCATGTAAAGAAATTGGGGTTGAAACTATCTACCTATGCTGACCTGTACCATGAATGTTCAAACAGATAAAGGACCGGAACCCTTTATATCCGAAAACAAAACTAATTATAATCAATCATTTAAACTTTCCGGTTATGCATAATTTGTCAATAGAAATATTAGGTTATATCGCCGCAACCTTTGGTACATGTATGATGCTGCCGCAGGTATACAAATCGATAAAAACCAAAAAGGTAAACGATATAAGCACAACCATGCTTGCAACATACATAATAAGTTGTTCGTTATGGTGTGTCTATGGTTACCTTATAGGCTCATTCCCCATTGTACTTGGTAATACAATAGCTTCTGCAATCAGTATTACACAGTTTATTTTGACAAGGAGATACAAAAACAAGTAACCCTTTTTTACAAACCAGATAAAAAATGAAAAACATCAACACTTCCCGCAGGATTTTTTTTAAACAGCTTGCCGCTTCTACAGCCGTTGCTGCAATAGGACCAAACTTGTTATGCGCTCAGGAAAAAGCGCCTCTGCGGAATGAAGAAACCGGTATACTTCCCTCCAATCCGCTGAATCAGGTCTGCTGGGATACGTTGCGCGGACACTTTTACATGAGTTTCGTTCTTGACCCGCCTGCGTCTGACACGTGGGAGGCAGTCAAACGTGTTCATCCCGGGGGGGCGGCCGGCACATACAAAAGCGGTAACTATATGCTCGAAATCAGTGAAAAGGAGACGGGCAAACAAACAAGCCTTATCAGCTATGAACTCACCTGTATGGACGGCAGACCCTTTCAAATGCTTGAGTGTCAAGTCGGATGCAAAACCAGCTACGCCGGTATCTACAAGATTTTCACACCGGGCACGATGTGCCAGCAGAGCTACCTGATCGATCTTCCTTTCCAGATAAACGGGGGTGCTAATGCAGAGGGCAATCAACCTGTTATTTGGATGCAGCAAACTGACGGGCGTAATACGTTACTGATTGGACTGCTCGATCAGGTTGATATCACCGAAATGAAAGGTTCCACCTATGATACAGGCAACGGAGGGGAAGCACCAGGGATCGCCAACAGCTACGTACGCGTGGTATTGAACCGGATCCTTCACAATAACCCGCCCGTACCGGCATTCAAAGATACTCTTTATGTCAATGCAGATCCCGATATCACCTGGTTCGAGGCGCTTATCGGTTATGGCGCTGCCGTTGATGCAGCGCGCAACTTCAAAGCACATCCGATAAGCGAATGGGCATTAAACCCGATGTGGCACTCCTGGTACGCCCACGCTGACAGAATTGACGAGAAGCAGATCCGTGAGGATGCCCGCCGTGCACGTGAACTCGGTGTAACCACTGTTGAACTCGATGCCGGCTGGAATATACCGCGTGAGGCCAATTATTCTTTTGACAGTGACGGCGATTATGAATTCGACGCCGGTCGTTTCCCGGATGCCAAAGGGATGATCCGCGACATGCATTCAGCCGGTCAGCGCGTGATCCTTCACGTCGCCCCGCTCCTGATGGGTAAGGATTGCAAGGCCTGGGCAATGATGAATGACTGCAGGGTAATTGTCGGCGGAAAGCCGGATGCACACCTTGATCCGCGTCTTAAAAAAGTACACGACTACCTGCTTACCTCCTGGGAGAATATGTTTACCCGGTATGATATCGACGGGCTCTGGTACGACTTTCTCGAGATTCCGGACCGCCCTGACAAGCCGGCACCGGGAGCGGACATCGTTTCGCCCGATATCCATGTGGCTTTTACCAAATTGATGGTCGCGCTGTACAATAAAGCCATCGCACTTAATCCCAACGCACTGATCATCCTGCGCCGGGGGTCCGCCAACCTGAATGCAAAGATGTATTGTACCCATGTCTGGCCTTCAGATACTCCCCAGGATTACAACATGAACCGCCGTGACATTGTCTATATGAAGACTTTCGGCCCCGGAGTATTGACCCATGCCTGTTGCACGAGTTGGACGATCAGCGAAAGCGACGTGAATGTGGCCCGCCAGATGGCCAGCATTGTGTTGGCCGGGGTACCGGCATTCTCGGTCAAGCTGGCAGAGTCGCCTGAAACACATAATGCCGTCATCAAAGCATGGCTGGCCTTCTATGAATTGAACAAGAAGGATCTAGTATACGGGCAGATGACCCCTCTGCTCCCCACGCCGCCATCTGCGGCTTTGCGCATCGAGTGTGAAAAACAAGCTTTTTTTGGCTTTTTCGAGGCTGTACCCGGTCTTATTGAGATCACAAAACCGGTGGACAAGATCATCCTGGTCAATGCCTTTAACAAACGTACGGTAACCCGTCTGGAAGCAGTGAAAGGCATCTGGCAACTACAGGTTTACGATCAGATTTGGCAGCCTGTAAGTACAACTACCCTGAAAGCAGACGCAAAAAAAGGCCTGAATATCAACATTACGGGTTCCTCCGAATGCCATTCAATCGTACTGACGAAGCAGGGATAAAAATTTATACAGGTCAATCGGAAAGTTAATCCGCTAAAGTAAAAGTGATTTTGAGCGACTTTTTCGCAACAATGGGAGAGGTTTTTCAAATTGTTGTCGGTATCTTTGGTCTT
>CAZOYZ010000651.1:0-2865 GCA_964584045.1 uncultured Prolixibacteraceae bacterium
AACCCGGGGAGGAGACCAGCAGGTTATGCGTTCGTTGGGTTTCTTTCCGCGCAGAGAGGTCCACAGCCAACTTTCCTGGAAATCGTTCCGGGCGGAACAATCGGCTAATCCGTCTCCAAAGTATATAAAAGTTTTAAAGCCCAGTTGTTTTGCATAGGCAAGCTGATCGTGCATTTTTTTCTTCGTCATTTTGAATTCCTGCCCCAACAAAGGAACGCACTGCCATTCGTCAAAAATCTTGCCCGTTTTATAGTCAAACGCATACGAACCAAGCCGATCGTACCAACAATGATAGGTTACCGCGATGTGTTTCGTGTTTCCCAATCCAAATCGCTTTGCCATTTCATCCATATCTTTTTCCCAACTGGTTCCTTGCTGGTGCATACAGTCATAATAGAGACCATAAATTTCGCGCACCCACGCCGGTCCGGCTTTAACATCTGGAATGGCTAAACGAAAAAAGGCGTCAACGGTTGGTTTAAGCCGCGGTTCTTCCTTTGTTTCGTCGCCAATCCAAATGGCAAAAGTTCTTGCTTCACTTTTTTCTAAAGGTACCTTCGAACTCCAATAACGATAACGACATTCTCCGGTAACCGTATTTCCCTGATTGGTTATCACATAATGGGTAGAAAAATAGGGATCAGTACAAACGGTCGCTTGCCAGGCCCCCGCCTGCTGCAGAGCAACCATTGGCAGAGCCAGTTCATTGTTGGTATTTGTAAGGGAAGCTTCGTAAGATAGGGCACCTGAAACTTTTGTCGAATCCTCCTGGCGCTTCGCAATCCAATTACCCAGGCGATATTCCGCCACACATGTACCTGCGGTCAGATCATGTGTCGGGAAATAGCCATATTTCCCGGGCAATGCGCAAGACAAAGGCGCATTTTTTGCAGTTTTGAAGGAAAACGGCCTAACAATCTCCAAATCCTCCCTGATGTTTTCTCCTCCCAAGAGTTCAATGTTTTCGGTCAACTCCTCTCCGTGGGAATTCGAAGACACCTCGATCGTCCGCTTAACGGTAATGAATCCGAGCTTAGGTAACAGGACTTTACCTTCCAGTACCAATTTAGCCGTTGTTTTCTGAACGACCTTCGAACCGGTCATTTTTATTGGCGAATCCGATGACCCAACATAAAACAACAGTCCTTTTTGCGTTTCATCGCCATCAATATGAATAAGGGCTTTTGAATTTTCCCAAATGACACCTTGCTCTACACTCCACGAAAGTTTCTGCGGGCTTTTCCCAAAGGCAGTTATACCTAAGAACAAACAAGCAATAATAATGTAATCTCTCATGTGACTATAATTTTAAGTTAATATGCTGCAAAAATTTAATTTGATCTTTGCTCTTCGTGAGCGTTGTCGCCATCCTGTAAACGCACAAACATGTTCACAATCGGCGCATTCTTATGGGCTTCATCCTGTACTGTTCTGTTCCATTCCTCAAAAGTAAGGAAAAGAATGATCAATTTCATTTTGCTTTTGATTTTTTACTCCGGGAAAGCAAGGTAAAACAGCGCTACCGCCATCTTTTGTAAAAAAACCGTCAATGCCTCCGAAAATCAACAGGGGCAAAATGGTTCCCGGAACTGGTCTTTGTGGTTCATTTTTCTTCAAATTAATCTTGGAAGCAGTTAATTACATCCTGTTCCCTGGATTCCGGTGAAACCTTCAGCGATTCCAGTTTGCCACCCTTTACAACACCTTCCAAAATTGTGTTATACGGGGCACGCAGTTTGAAACTCACATCCCATTCCTTTGGCCAGGCTGGTAACAGCGCGATTTTAGTGTCTTCACATTGAAGCAGCATTCTTTGTAACGCAACCATCATCACTGAAGGATGGCACTGATCTGGTATCCAATCATAATTTGGGCCGAAAAAAGCAGGAAACCGATACCCTTCGCTCACTTTTTGAGCCCGGTTCACAACCATTGTCTGAGCCTCGTTCGTTAAGCCCAGCAGAGCTGCCTGGATACAGTTTTGCTGCCAGCCGAAATCCTCGGGATGCAACCTCTTTCCCCATGTATTTAACCCGATCTGGTATTCAATGGAATCGGAAAGCAGCGTAAAAACCCGGTAAGGGAATATCGGATACAGTTCAGGATTCTCGATGTTGCTTTTTTGGGAGAATTTTTCAGCAGGCAATAAACGGGTTTGCCCGTTTTCAGTGATCATCGGTAATGGAGGTAAATCGGATATTGTTCTTTTCCATTGTGCTTTCAGATCAGGATCAGCCGGTATTTTCATAAGCCGCTCTCCAACATATCGGATACCTGCCACTTCAGGAACAGGATTTGTTGCCGTATGCCAGGTCTCAAGTGACGCTGCCGGGTCAAATAAGATTTTCCCATCACGCCCCCTGCTCCAATGCTGATCAAAAAATCTCATGATTTCAGTTATCGTGAGTGTGTTGTCTCGAAAACAGCTTTGGCTTCATAATAATCAAGCATCATGCCCGTCAACTCCAGGCCGCTTTGCCAATAGTACCGGATATACGTGTTATCGGCCAGCCCCTCAGGTTTTCCGGTCCGGTCAATTCCGTAATTCCCGTCATCCATATAATTTCCCCAGAAATACATCGTCTCCGGATAAAAAGCCCCCTCATGGCCATAGTATTTTTTTGTAGCAGCCTTGCGAAGCGGAAGAGCATCCATGTACATGTCAAATAAGGGGAGCATCATATCATCGTCTCCACTATATAACATCGACCAATAGGGTAAACGCGTATTCTGAAACCAGTATCCTCCGCCCCACGCGCGATAATCCGGATCGGGACCTTCTACCGTAAAAATTGACCCATTAAATTTTATAGGTAAATTTCCCCTTCCTGAGCAGGCATTTACAAAACGTTGCAGGTTGTATGC
>CAZOYZ010000652.1:0-2862 GCA_964584045.1 uncultured Prolixibacteraceae bacterium
AACACCCGCAATTCGGTCCTCTTCTTCAATATTATTACCGAAACAAAGAATCTGCTGATGAACTATGTCAATCTGATCAAAGCGCAGCGGGATTTCTTCTCAAAACCAAAAAAGTAATGAGTAGCGAGTCGTGAGAAATCTGAGTTAATCGTGATCAGCCTTACTAACCTGTGTCAGGAGTATACCCCAGTTCAGCGGCAGCGCTACGGAGAAAATCACGGCTGTAATAGTCTTCATCGATGACCTTCCCATTCCAGATCAGAATGTCCAGATCAATAGAGCGCGGCCCGTATTTAGGCTGACTCCTGTCACGGCCAAGCCGGTCTTCCACCCCCTTCAGATACTGCCTGAAATCGTCCATTTCCATGCCGGTTTTAATCCTGACAGCCCCGTTGATAAAATCAGGTTGACTCGTTATTCCAATTGGCACAGTCTTTATAAAACGGGAAACCTGCTGCACATGCACTTCCCCGGAAATGATTTCCAGCATCCGTTTGATATTCTGTTCAGGATCAATATTTGAACCGATGGCGACAATACTGGTGTTCATCATCGTCTCTACCGGCGGGCTTCCATTTCCAGGGATACCGATTTTGCAAAACGCAAGGCATGAGGCTTGTCAACCTCCACCTTGGCCCATGTGACCCGCTCATCTTTCATGATCAGCGACAACAGGCGATGAACAAGCACTTCCAGAAGCTTAAAACGTCCTTCCTGAACATAGTGGATAATCTCCTTCGTAATGATCTTATAGTCATAAATCCCTACAGGTTCATCCGTTCTTAACGCCTCTTCGGGGATCGATGCTTCGATTTCCAGATTGATGATGACATCCTGCTTATTCACAAGCTCTTCCGGATTAAAACCGATATACGTCCGGAGCAATAGATTTTTAACGTGAATTTTTGCCATTGTTCCTTTCTATGATTAACATAAATTCTGTCCGCCATCACAGAACAGCAATTGTCCCGTGAGATGTTCATTATCCAATATATAATCGAGACTTTTCAGAATTGGTTCAATTCCGCCCGGTCTTTGCATGGGAATTTTTCTGGCCAGATTCCAAAGGTACGATTCATCCTTATCCTCGGGAGGCAGGGTAACGCCCGGGGCAATTGCATTGACCCGGATATCGGGAGCAAACTCCAGGGCAGCCATTTTAGTCAGCTCCCAAAGTGCTTTTTTAGACAAACTATAGGCAGCATAGTCCGATTGACTGCTGGTGATCCGGGTATCGACCATATTGACAATGATACCTGCTCCTGCTTTCCGTGCAAAATCGCGGATTAATAAAAAAGGCGCCCGGTAATTGACCATCATCAGCCTGTCGAGCAAGTCAAAATGAGATTCCCTGATACTGGAAGCTTCAAAAATAGCCGCATTGTTGATTAACAGGTCCAATTCCCCGAAAACATCAATCACCCCGCCAATCAGCTGCTCCACCGCAAACGGGTTTTGCAGGTCAGACTGGAAGAGGACACACTCCAGCCCGGGATATTCCCGCTGAAGTTCAGCCTGTAATCGCTCGGCTGCCCTGTTTGATTTGTTGTAATGCAAAGCCAGGTTCCAACCCCTGGACGCCAGATGAAGGGCAATACCCTTGCCGATCCTTCTGGCCGAACCTGTTATAAGAGCAACCTTTCCCATCTCTTTTCGAAAATTACTTTATTTAACGAAGATAACGAGACTTTGATCATTTTCAAGAAATAAAAATAACTTAAAAACATGTTATACAAAGAAAATGACCTTTTAATGAAACCAAATTCGCACCAATATCGAATTAATGATAAAACTGTTCATGATAAACAAAGATAATGATAATATGGAAGAAAAGCTGATCACCATCGCGTTGTTGCCCTATTCGCAGGCAGAAGTTCTGCGTTCCAGACTTGAGGCTGAAGGGATCGAATGTTCTCTGGAAAATGTGAATTTGATCCAGGGAGCTGTCGCCTCTGGTGTGCGGGTAACGATCCGTGAAAAGGATGTAAAAAAGGCTTATCCCATCCTGGATCATATTCTGGGCAAGGAAGAAACGACAGACCAGAAAACGGAGAACACGATCCTTGTACCGATCGATTTTTCAAATTATTCATTCAAGGCTGCTTTAATGGCCTTTGAAATCACCCGTAAACTGAACTCCCGGATGATTTTTTACCATGTCGTCCCTCAGCCTGACTTTTTCACGATCCCCTATTCGGATGTGGTCGCCTTTGATTCGGGCTTATATGAGCACATGAAAGAACGTGAAGAACAGGCGAATGAAAATTTCCAGGCTTTCCTGTCAAAGCTGACCAACTATATTGGCCTGAAAAACTGGGAAAAGATTGAGACGGAGCATATGATCAAGATGGGCTATCCGGAGGATGATATCCTTTACTTCACCGAAAAACACCCGCCACGACTGATCGTCATGGGTATCAAAGGCCCTTCTGAAGCTCAGCATGACATCATGGGAAGCACTACCGCAGGAGTGATCTACAAATCGAAAGTTCCCGTGCTGGTGATCCCGGAAAAAGCTCCCCTCCTGAATCTGGCCTCGCTGAAAAAGGTGGTTTACGCTACCAATTTTGATGAAAAAGACCTGGTATCGATCGAAAAACTCCTCGGTCTGCTGAAGCCTTTCAATGCAAAGGTGTATTGCCTTCACATCGCGAATATGGATCAAAGGGATTGGACGGAAGCGCGTCTGGAAAGCATGAGAGACCTGATCAAAAAGAGATATCCGGATGCGCAGATTGAGTGCGTGATAGTCCAGGGTACAGATATCCTTAGTGATCTTGAAAATTACATTGAAGATAACGACATCGATATTCTCTCCCTGACTACCCACAAGCGCAATATGATCACCCGGATCTTCAACCC
>CAZOYZ010000653.1:0-2860 GCA_964584045.1 uncultured Prolixibacteraceae bacterium
CTACTCACTACTCACTACTAAAATATGAAAATACTCTACTATGACTGTTTTGCCGGGATCAGCGGAGATATGAACCTCGGAGCGCTGATCGATCTTGGCGTTGACCCGGACTACCTGAAGACGGAGCTGGAGAAGCTGAACATTGCGGGTTTTCATCTCGACGTCAGGCAGGACAAACGGCGCGGCATATCCGGTACCAAAGCTGATGTGGTCATCGAAAATCAGGAAAACGAAAAACACCGTCATCTAAGGCATATTGAAGAGATCATCCGGAGCAGTACGCTGTCCGAAAAGGTGAAGATCCTTTCGTTAAAGATATTCAACGAAGTAGCAGAGGCAGAGGCCAAAGTTCACCAGATCCCGGTGGAGCATGTCCATTTTCATGAAGTCGGGGCGCTCGATTCCATTGCTGATATTGTGGGTGCAGCAGTTTGCCTGGATTACCTGAACGTGGATAAGGTCTGTTCATCGCCGGTACAGTTGGGAGGGGGAACTGTAAGGTGCGCGCATGGCATCATGCCGGTACCTGCTCCGGCAACCGCAGAGATCCTGAAAAATATCCCCGTTCGGAGCGGATTGGTGAACCACGAGGCCACCACGCCGACAGGTGCGGCCATCCTGGCGGCGACCGTCGACGAATTTAAGGAAGTAAACAGTTTCAGGATCATCCAAACAGGTTACGGGATTGGTTCGCGCGACAGTGAAGTTCCCAACGTGTTGCGGGTCTTCCTGTGCGAGGAAGCCGAAACGGAAGTGCAAGACGTGTCGACCGAAGAGGCGGTCGTGCTCGAGTGTAATATCGATGACATGAATCCCGAACATTACGATTTCATCCTTGATCAGCTTTTCCGGTCGGGTGCCAGCGACGCCTGGCTGACGCCGGTTATGATGAAAAAGTCACGTCCTGCGGTCCTGTTGTCGGTGCTCTGCAAGGAAGAATTGTCAGGCCGGATGAAAGAGATTATTTTTAAGCAAAGCACATCGATCGGTGTAAGGGAGCATAGGGTCGTGAAGAACATGCTCCGCCGGGAAGAATTGACCATAAACACATCTTACGGGCCGGTCCGTGTGAAACAAAGCTATTACAATGGCCGGCCGGCCAGTTCCAAGCCGGAAGCGGAAGACTGCCGGCGACTGGCACAGGCCAATGGGATAAGCCTTCAGGAAATCGAGAAGGCAGTCTTGTACGCGATTAATCAGAAACCATGAGCCCAAAGGAAATTCTTGAAAGATACAAATCGGGAGAGATTGACCTGGTAGAAGCCCTGAATCACCTTTCTGGCCGAGGGATTGAGGAAATGGGCTTTGCCACGCTCGACACCGACCGCCAAAAGCGGACCGGGATCCCTGAAGTGATTTACGCGTCGGGCAAAACGACCGAACAGGTTTGTCAGATCGCCACGCGCCTGTATGAAAAGGGCATTGACATTCTGGCCACACGGGTAACTCCGGACATGGCAGAAGGCATCCTGAATGTCATCCCCGGGGCTGCTTATCATACGCTTGCGCGGGCCGTAACGTGGAAAAAGGATTCGGCCGTTCCTGCCAAAGGATATATCACCGTGGTCGCAGCCGGAACTTCCGACTTGCCCGTAGCTGAAGAAGCGGTGGTTACAGCCCGTTTCCTGGGTAACAGGGTGGAAACGGTTTATGATGTCGGTGTAGCCGGCATTCACCGTCTGTTCAACAAGCTGGATCTGATCCGCAATGCCACGGTGATCATCGTGGTAGCCGGCATGGAAGGCGCCCTTGCCAGTGTGGTAGGAGGACTGGTAGACCGTCCGGTGATCGGAGTACCGACAAGTATCGGCTACGGCGCTAACTTCCAAGGTCTTTCCTCGCTGCTTTCCATGCTCAACAGCTGCGCCAGCGGCATCAGCGTGGTCAATATCGATAACGGGTTTGGAGCGGCCTGCCAGGCTTCATTAATCAATAAACTTTGAACTTATGAACGAACTGTATATCTTATCCTTGTCGGCAGCATCGCTCGGCTTTATCCATACCGTCATGGGACCTGACCATTACCTGCCTTTTATCGTATTAAGCAAAGCCCGGCAATGGTCGCCCGGGAAGACCATGTGGATCACCTTTATCTCCGGGATCGGGCATGTCGGAAGTTCCGTTCTGATCGGTCTGGTCGGTATTGCCCTTGGATTCAGCCTGAACAGGCTGGAACACGTGGAAGCTTTTCGCGGTGAAATAGTGGCCTGGATGCTGTTCGCCTTTGGCATCGCCTATACGTTATACGGAATCTACAAGTATTTTAAAAACTCGCACCATGCTCACCTTCCCAGGTTTCTCATGCCTAAACAGATCAGGGATATCCATCATCTGCCTGTGGAAGAAAAACAGGAAGACAATACCAGACTGACTCCATGGATCCTGTTCCTGATCTTCGTATTCGGCCCCTGCGAAGTACTCATTCCCCTGTTGCTGTTTCCGGCCTACGAACATCAGGTTTCGGCCATGTTCATCGTTTCCCTGATCTTTGGCATTGTCACCATTTCGACCATGATGATCCTGGTCTACCTGGGGAACAAGGGAGCCAGGCTGATCCGCTTCAGGAACCATGAGCGGTATGTTCATCTACTCGCGGGACTGGTCATCCTGATAAGCGGCACAGGCATGCTTTTCCTGGGCTGGTGATGAGCGCATGGAGCACAGCACAACTTACGACTTCTTCGATCTTGTGTCTTGTGTCTTGATACTTGTGTCTTTCTTTACTTTTGCATCGCTTTGTCAAAGGCCACGTCCGATGGCGTAAAATCAATGTAACGGACAAAATCGCAGGCTTCGGCAGCCCCGGCCTCCCGGTTCATCCCGCTGTCTTCCCACTCCACCGAAAGCGGACCCTGATACC
>CAZOYZ010000654.1:0-2855 GCA_964584045.1 uncultured Prolixibacteraceae bacterium
TCCACAATCTGAAAATCATACATTCCCACACAGATGAAGTCGGCCCCGTTGTCGAACGCATATTTAAACCCGTCTGTTGGCTGAATAGCACCTGCAGCCAGAATCTTGAATGCAATCCAGGGTTCTTCCAGACTGTTCATAAAGTCAATGGTCTCCTGCGGTTTAAAACAGAAAATATTGTCTTTATAACCCTTGTCAACGGTGCTCTTCTTTTCCGGATCGACCTGTGCCGACCAGTAATGATGATGATGCAGCGTCTTTACCCAGAAATCAGGTTTGATTCCCTGTGCCACGCACGCCTGAACGGTTTCGATCCGGTGTGCGCCTATTCCGGCTGGTTTCCCGTAGCTGCGGATCAGTTCAAGACCTTTGACAATTTCATCGAACTTGCCATCATAAGTCAAACGGTCGGCCATTCCCCCCTGGCAATACATGGCAACAGCATTGGTTTCCATCGATTGACGAATCCCTTCCAGAAAACCCTCTTTGGTTCCGCAGTCAGAAATAAACCCGATCTTCCCGTCAGTCTCGTGCCAGTATTTGTTCATGATCCGACCAAGCGAGGGATTTGTGATGATGGCATTGATCCCGCACCGTTCGGCCAATTGCAGTGTCATCATTACCCGTTCGTCGGTATGATAAGCTTTGACCAGTTTTGACGTATAGATTAAATCGCGGGTATGGGCCCAGCCCCCGATCAGGTTACCGCCCATGATCAGCCGGCTTAACTCAAGATCGCCGATCTTTCCCTTGGGAACCTGTCCTTTCAAATCCTCCAGAGAAGCAAAATTGAAACTTTTAAGGGTTGCCCCGGTAGCAGCATCAGGTTTTTTTGTTGTCAGTAATTTCTCTTCAAAGCTGTCCCATTTCTTTTTCCTGTAAACAGCGTATGCAAAAGCTCCCAGAAAAGGTACACTGATCAGGTCGCGTAACAGTTCGCGCCGTTGCAGGGACGTTCTTTCTTCTTTTACATTGGGTACCGGTGCGCTCGCTTTTTCTTCCTTCCATCGTTTAATCAATCGATCGGCCCCAAACGACATTCCGGCAGGTAATGCGCTAAAAACCAATAAAATAAAAAATTCGATCAGTGTTTTGTTCACCCACAGGTAGCTTCCTTCGGTCACCGTTCCGAACGTGTAGCCGGGAATGGGCGGATAGGCCACAAAGTAAAAGAGCAACAGTACCGCACCTGCTGCTGAAGACCAACGAACCAATAGTCCCGCGAACAGCGAAAGGCCAATCAGGATCAACCCCCAGATATTCATAAAATCGACTACTTTCATTGTTCCCGGTGATGCGGCCATCTGGTGGAAAAGGTCGGAAAAAATCCATTGTGTACTCATCAGGTACATTTTGGCGCTCCACCCCGGGTTTATTAATTTGGCAATACCTTCATACAGAAAATGCCAGCCTACCAAGATCCGTAGTCCGGTCAGTAAATACGATAAATACTTCTTCATTTCCATTTTTTTGATCAGTATACTTTTTCTCCTGGTTCAGTGATTTGTCTTATTCTTCAAAGACGACTAAACTATAGCCATTGCAAACCGGAATGGTTACCTGTACATATCCGTCCTCCGAAGTAAAAGGCAACGCGGTTTTAGCGGGAGCCAGGTAAACTTTTTCAGGCATCCTGCCATCTGTTCGAAGAGCAATTTTCACGTCGTGAAGCTCTATCGGTTCTTCGATCATCTGGGTCTTTCCCCCTCTGAGTTCCGGCACGTAAGAGAGGATATGCACCATTCTCCTTCCATGCTGTTCCGTGACAAACGCCCTGGCGAAGGAGGGCAGATTTTTCGTTTTAAGTACAGGGTCGGGCAGAAATTTATCCAGCACATTCCCGAACCACCGTCTCAGTTCTACAGGAGCCTGACGATTGTAACCTGAAAAGATCTGGTGACTGAAGTGTGCTACTTTGTTGCAAACCGTCAGAGCAGGTTGATCGGTTACTTGATCAGGCGGAGTATAATAAAAAGCATATTCCCCGTCCCAACCCTGATTGAAATAAGGTTTCACCAGGTATGCTTCAACAGAGGTTCCCGGCAACGCTTCCATATCAATACCTTTCGAATAAAGCGACAAAGGCATGTCGGGCATATCACGATTGAAGTTTTTACCCACCGTGTAATAAGCCGGATCGAAGTCGTTGTTGCCACGGTATTTCACCCCCCATTCCTTTTCCAGCACAAATTTTGTTTTCTCCGGGTCCAGCCCCGAACTTCCGCTCGAAATAACGGCCTTGCCCGCGGCAAGGTGTGCCTGAACACGACGGCTGATCTCTTCGGTAAAGGTGATGTCATCAGGAATTACAAGGACTTTGTATTTGTGCCAGTCGGCAAAGTCGGTAACTACGTCAAATTGCTGTTTCAACTCGCTCAACATACGTTCCGCTGCGGTCAACTGGCCGGTACGGGCCTGGTCGCGAAGATTGCTGTTTGGTTTTGCGTAAACAATGGCTATTTCAGTGATATTTTTAGCCTGATCAAACCATGGTTCCATGGTCTGTAGTTCCTTGTATATTTTCTCCAGCCTGTCCAGCACAGCAGTTTCCGGGTCGCCGCGGGGATGAAAATGCCCGCCGACATTGGGTCTCATCCCATTGGCCAGACCATACAGAAGGTCATATTTGATCGCTGCTTCAGGACGCAGGCTGCCAAAGTCACCCCAGTCATAGAAACGGGCTGTCATGTTCAGTACCGGCTTGTCGCCCAGCGTGCGCATATAATGTGAAAGTACCGGCAAATATTCATAGCCCCAGAAGCCATTGGGAAGACACTCGCATTCCAAATGGGTACACAGATCCGACTGTTGTTCAAATCCTATTCCGTTGAAATAGAGGAGAAAATTTGGATTTA
>CAZOYZ010000655.1:0-2844 GCA_964584045.1 uncultured Prolixibacteraceae bacterium
ACCTGCAACATCCGGGAAATAGTTGGCCACGACGACATCTCCCCCACCCGCAAACATGACCCCGGTCCCGCTTTCCCCATGCAGGAACTAAAATCGCGTATCGGATTGATATAAAGAGGAGTCAGGTCTTTTCATTGTCCACATCCCGCAAGTCACCCTGCAACTCACCCCGCAAGTTCCAGAACTCATTAAGATACTGGTCAAACGGCACACCATCTAACTATAGCCGGTTTTTCGTGTCCCTAATATCGGGGAAGTCGATTTAAGCGTCTATATCGGGCAGGTGGGAGATGTGGTCCGGGCTAAAGCAAATTTTCATTCGGAGGTAAGCTATTTGTCCTGTTATATATAAGCCCCGGATGATATAGTCGGGAATAGTCAGTCATAAGAAAATACGTTCTTCATGCCACGCTTACTGCCCCCCCGGCGTGTTGCAGAAAGAAAATTTTAATGCGCCCGGTCAGATTGCAGATGCAAAAAGCGTTTTTTTGTTAGTTTTGTCAGTGGCTTTTTGCAAAGACCGTGACCGAAACACAACTTATAGAAAAGATAAAGAATGGCGACAATGTCGCATTCAAGGTGATCTACAACAAATATTTTCCAAGGTTGTACTATTTTATCCATGAATTCATCGGACTGGACGACATGACCGAAAATGTGGTGCAGGATACATTTGCCACGTTTTGGGAAAAAAGACACACCTTAAGGGATGATCTAAATATTAGTTCGTATTTGTATTCCGTCGCCAAAAACAATTGTCTGTACCGGCTTAGAGACCAACGTTATCATCAAAAGCTTTTTGTTTCAGACTCACCCGAAAGCAAAGAATTGGCGCAGAATTTAAAAGCTTTGGAATCGGTGGACACCTCTGCCCTCGTATTTCATGAAATCGAAGAGATCATTGAGAGAACACTGGACGAGCTGCCCCCCCAATGCAAAAAGGTATTCATGCTCAGCCGGTTTGAAGGAATGAAAAACAGGGAGATCGCGGAGGAACTTCAAATCACAACCAAAGCTGTTGAGGGGCACATCACGAGAGGTCTGAAACTGTTTCGATCCGCGCTGAAAGACTATTTGCCGCTGGCGGCGTATATTTTTCTTTCTTGACACTCCCCTGGAATATTATATCGATTTTTCGTTTTTTTTTGATTTTCCATCTGGGGTAAAATCAGTTTCGTGCAAATAATAGATGTATGGGAAGAACGATAAACAATACCGATGATATCATCAAACTTGCTGCAGGTTGTATAGAGCCTGAACGCAGAGGGGAACTGTTCTCAGCACTTGAACAAGATCCTGACGCGGAGAAAGTGTACAATAAGGCAAAGGCCGCCCAGGCCTTCCTGGCCTCTGCCACCAGAATGCCTGACTATAAAATCGAAGATTCCTACAAAAAACTACAGACAAAGATCAGTCTGACTACGACGCCCTTCCGGTTGAAGGCCAGTCTCCTTCTGAAATATGCAGCGGTTCTGATCCTGCTTTCGGGTATGTTAACCTTCCTGTACTATATTAAAAATCAAAATGAGCGGTCCGGTGAAACTGAACGAAAATATACTTCGGTCGTGGCCAGATATAAAGAGATGTCGCAAGTCATTTTGCCGGACAGTTCGGTCGTGTGGCTCAATTCCGGGACCACGCTGACTTACAACAACGATTACTCGGTCGGCAATCGTGAGTTGTCTGTTAAAGGAGAAGCATACTTCGACGTGCGGAAGAACAGCAAAATCCCTTTAATCGTCGCCTGCGGTGAAATGAAAGTAACGGTGCTGGGAACCAAATTCAATGTGAGCGCTTATCCGGAGGATCACCAGATCTGCGTGGCGCTCGAGTCGGGCGCCGTGGAATTATCGCATACGAAAGACAAATCGTTCAGGTATAAACTCAGTCCGGGTGAAATAGCGCAATATAACACAGAACTTAAGCAAGTCATTATCGCGAAGGTGAATGTGGCAGATCACATGGCCTGGAAAGACGGATTGCTGGTTTTCAAGGATACGCCAATGGCAGAAGTCATCAAAAGACTGGAACGTAAGTTTAATGTGGATATTACTGTTCATAACCCGTTGGTTTATGAACCGGCGTTTAATGCGAACTTTAAGGATGAAAATCTGGCAGACGTTCTGGATTACATCCGGTACTCATGCCATATCGAATATAAGATACGAAAAGACAATATGAACAAGATCAAAATAGAGCTTTACTGATAAGCCGGAGTCATTCACTTAAACCGCAGATGTGCCTATGAAACAATAATTATCGTAACAAATTAAAAAAGGAGATGCTGCAAACACCTCCTTCTCTGAGCTTTATGTGCCTCAATCTCTTAAACTTTCAGCACATACAATTTGAATTTATAAAACTTCAAATCATGACAAATTTATGAAAAAAATCAATTATTCATTGATTTCCGCGATCAGGCTAACTTGGAAATCGAAATTATTAAAAACTATGAGACTTGCCTTGTTTGTTATCGTAGTCAGTGTAGTCCAAATTTTTGCTGCAACGACATACTCGCAGGAAACCCGGCTGAGCCTGAACCTGAAAAACGCTTCCATTCGAAGTGCGTTGGAACAAATTGAAGATCAAACTGACTTTTATTTTATTTACAATGCGAAAGCGATTGATGTGGACAAAAAAGTGAACGTCATTTTTGAAAACAAATCGATCGCTGAAATCCTGGATAAGCTCTTCGAAGGGACAAGCGCCGTGTATAAAATTGACAGGCGGCAAATTGCGATTTCAACAAATTCGGCGATCACCGGTGTTCAACAAAACAGATCTGTCGACGGCAAGGTCACCGACTCTTCCGGCGCTCCCCTGCCGGGAGTCACGGTAACCATA
>CAZOYZ010000656.1:0-2840 GCA_964584045.1 uncultured Prolixibacteraceae bacterium
ACAACTCCCTTGAGACCTGCTTCTTTAAACGTCCGGACCCATTGGTCGGGATTCATTTCTGAAGGACTAAATATACCGGGTTTCTCATCCCCGAAGCCCCATTCTTTTCCGGTGAAAGTGTTGGTGGTAAAATGCACGAAGGCATACTGCTCCAGATCGTGCCAGGCCAACTGGAGCTCGGTGGGAACGGGCATAACAGGGTTGGGAGGAGATACTGTCTTATTGCAGGATGCTGTTATCAGGACAAATGCAGTAAAAAGAAGGATTGATAAGTTTTTCATCTGTTTACGGATTTAATTCGAAATAATGATATTTTTCAGCCTGACCCACTTTCAGGAACCGGCGGCTGATCACCGGCCGTCCGTTTTCAGGTATAAATTCGGCGACCATCACATAACCGCCAGGCTCGGAGGGAAGCACGACAGTTGCCGGAATATTGGTCCGCACATAGGAATCCAATTTTACCGGAATCGTTTGTTCCGAAGTGTTTCGTCCTTTTTGATCGATCAACTTTATTTTTACCGTTCCGGTTGTTGCTGCTGCCAGATTGTTGACCCCTGCCAGATTGAACAACAACGTTGACCCCGGTTGGCGGGGTTCCATGATTTTCGTATATCGTTCATCGGTCAGGTTGATAAATACCGCAGCCGGGGCAAAGGCATGACGGAGCCAGTCGAGTGTGGGTGTGGGTTTCAAATCCCTGATATTTCCATCAAACCAGTCGCCGGTGTACCCGTAGTTGTTGGTGAGATAACAAAATGACAATACCCCTGCGATGTTGGGGTCACTGCGGAGCCATTCGGTTTCGAGCTGCAGCCAGTAGGCCTGCAACTCCCGGTTTTGTCCGGGTGTTGAGTTTTTCCCCAGATAATAATCGTACACGTCTACAGTTAACTTAGTGGGCATCCCGTTGCGCCAAAGCCAGATCCATCCGTATTCATTCACGAGTTGCGCCGAACCAGACTCCTGAATACGCTGAAGATGGCGGGGTTTAAAATCCAAATTGCCAAGGGGATAAAAGCTCGTGGTCGCACCGGGCTGCTTGTCATAAATACGTCCCTGGTAGGGGTGTGGTTCATCCATTTCGTCCAGGGCCATTTGGTCGCCGGTCATGTAACCGGCATCCCAGATGCGGGTAGGGTCAAGTTTTTTCAACTCCGGGATGAGGGCGTTCCCAATGTAATCATCCCAGTTCTCGTTAATGGCATCCCAGATGGCAATACTCGGGTGGTTTCCGTCGGTCCAGACCCAATCGGTATATTCCTTGCGGATTTGATCGTCCCACCCGTGATTTTGCCAGTACAGCCATTCGTTCTGGAACAACAGTCCGTATTCATCAGCAATATCGTACCAAAAGTCAGGCGCTGTGCCGACGCATATGCGCATTGCGTTCCAGTGGAGCTGTTTCGGGTAATCGACCAGCAATTTTTTCACCCATTCCTTGTCCCACACAAGGTTCCCGCAGTCGGGGTCTTCAAAGAACCGCTGAAGCGTAACATTGGTTCCACGAAGGATGATTTTTTCATCATTCAGGTAAAAGAATTTACCTTTTCGGGTAAAATCGCGCATCCCGAATTGTTTTTGCACGTCGTCAGAAATTCCTTTATCTGTTTTTAGTGTTGCCTTTGCCAGGTAAAGGAAAGGCTTGCCGGGAGACCATTTGGAAAACTCCCGGATCGGAATTTCAATCACTGATTCAGAAAGATTGTCACGTTTCGCTGTGAGCCGAACACTTTTACCGGCAACCACTTTGCCGCTCAGTTTTTCGGCAATCGAAATATCCAGTGTTACCGAATCACTCATTGCATCGCCATAAAAAATCTGGGCGGGCTTTAAATTCCTGATTTGTGCTTTTACCGTCACCTTTTTACCTGACACCGACGGCAAAACCAGTAACCGGTTTATGCGAACGTTGCCGGTGAACGAAAGCAGTACATCGTCCCAGATCCCGGGCAGATAGTGCTCCTTCTCCTTGTCGGTACCCCCGGCAGCTTCGGATGGCAGCCAGACCCGGTCACCCACCTTGATCAGGATTTCATTTTCAACGCCAAATTTCAGGGCGCCGGTAACCGGAAATTCAACCGGAGTATAACAAGCCATTGATGTTCCCATATCCATGCCATTGATATACACTTGTGTCACATACTGGCTTTTCTTGATGGTGATCACAGCCTCTTTACCATCCAGTTCTTTGGCAATAAAAACCGACTTCCGGTACCAACTGTACCGCGGGGTATAATCAATGTTGTAAAGATTATGCTGTGTTTTGGCTTCAACCTGATCGGCGCGTTTGAAAAATTTGTCGTAATCGTCAATTTTAGGTTCAGCAAGGTGAACAAGCCCCGGAACCGGAATCGTTCTTGTAAATCTCGCAGGAGGAAATGCATTCACCGTCTGATCAAATTGCCATGTTCCATTTAAATTAATCACGGTCCGCCGGCCGTTATTGGCAGCTTTCACCAGAAGCGGGAAACAAAGAACAAAAAAGATGATCAGATGTTTCATCATTGAAGAGTTTGATCGTTTTGCATGATTAGCTGTTTTTACAGCAAAGACATCATCATTACCCATTGTATCCGGTTAACCTGGCCCTGATTCAAAACAAACTATTCTGTCTAAGTTCATTCCTCCAGTAATCGAGGTGGTAAACACCCTTGTCGGCATTCCATATTTTGGATACGATATCCATGTCGCCGTCGCCGTCCACGTCTCCCAACTGGGCATCGTGCCAGCCGGGATTATCAACATGGATAACATCGATTTCGAATTCAGGATTTTTTCCGCCTTTGTGATACCAGATCACCCCGCGTTCTTTCAGTCCCCGGGGTTTCATGGCTACC
>CAZOYZ010000657.1:0-2834 GCA_964584045.1 uncultured Prolixibacteraceae bacterium
ATGATGGGCCCGGTAGGAATCCCAGATCCAGTCATCGGTATAAAACGGCCGCCCCTGGTCTTCATGTACCTTCCCGTCGAACGCGCTGTAATACCGTCCGTCCTCCGAAATGCATACCGTCCGTTCATAACAGCGGTATAGGGAAGTATAGAAAACAGCCCGGTCATTGTCCGTACCGCCGGAAATCCTGATCTTCCCCAGCGCCTCATTCCAGACTTCACGGGCCTCAGCCTGCAAATCCTGAACCGTCTTTCCCGTCACCTCACGCTCCATATTCTTTTTCGCCTGTGCTTCATCGATGAACGAGATCCCGTACCGGACGGTCAGGCGGCTGGTCCCTTCCGGGTAATCCAGCACCAGACAGGCATTCTGACCCTCTGCTGCTCCTGCCTCCTTTAAACCATCCTCTTTCAGCACCGATACTTTCTCCGGCGCCGTTTCAGGCAGCATATACAAATAGACCCGGGTCGTATTTTCAAGCAACTGGTAACCGCTGACGGCTGTCCCGTCCCAGCTCATCGCCCCTTCCCTTGAATTGACAATCACGTGTACCGGTTCCTGCCGTTCAAATCCAAGCTGGTAAACAGCCGACTGGTGCGACAACCCAAAATCGACCGTGGTCTGTTGTTCGTCAAGCAAGACCGAGTATGAATAGGGCGTAAGCCACTCCTGATCGTAGCTGTAACGAATGACGGGCGCCAGATCACGTTCATCCCCCTGGAACGGGCTTAAGTTAAACGCCGACCTTCCCCGGTGACTGGTTACCACCAACGGCAAGCCGTTAAGCAAATCGCCCGTGAAATCGTTCCGTTGCGGATATACCCGCAAAAAACTGTTGGGTAAATGGATCGTCGGATAGGTGGGGACCAACAGGTGACTGATGTTACCCATGTAAGGGTTGACCTGATCGACCGGCTGCCGGGTATCCGGAACCGTTTTCTTACCAGGGGCAGTGCATCCTGCCAGGAGGATAGCAATTACCGCTATTATTTCTTTCATCCTGCGAACCATACTTTAGGTTTATATCTATTTCTTTACAACAGCATTGGCTACCCTTTTTAAATAGCTTGCAAAATCGTCAGGCACCTTCTCAGGAACAAATTTCAACCTGGACGGCGAATCCCCAAACAAATAGGTATACCACACCAGTGAGCCAAGGAAACACCCGGCCTCACCGGCATGATGAGAATCAAATCCCAGCTTTTTGTCGCTATTCCAAAAATATCCCCGGTGCAGAGAGTTTTTTTGAAGAGGCAACTCCGGATAGACAGCCCGGGTCTCATCAAATCCGGGATCCGCATTGTAGCCCCGTTTTTTTTGGGAGCTGACCTTCCAAAAAGCATCACCAACCGGTATGATATCGATTCCCAATTCAGTCGCTATCGTATGATAGGCTGCCCTCGACTTTTCCCACATCTCCCGATCACTTTTCGCAAATTTATTCTCAGCGATCCGGCTAAAATCCCTGGAGTCGGAACGATAAGCCCAGGTCTGGTGAAACACTACCTTTGCCTCCGGCTGGATTGACTTTATAAAATTATACAGGTTTTCTGCATAGGGTCTGTAAGTGCTCACATCTCCCGAATTCATCGAATTCTGCTGAAGGGTAACGACGTGCCATTTCCCATCCGATAAGAGTTCTCTTAAGGATTTGTCCTTGTAGGGTTTTCCTTTGCGATCATCGGGATTTTTTTCTGCCAGTTCTGCCAATTCCCAATGTCTCTGCAAAGAGCAACCTCCAAGTTCAGCCCGGCCGATCACCAGAGGATAATTGCCTTCCTCAGCAAGTTGAGGCAGGTAGCGTGTGGCATTTTGTGAGAAACTGTTCCCGATCAGGAACAACCGTAATGTATCCTGCCTGTTTGCGTTTTGCGCGCAAGCACCGTTGAAGACCACTATGAACAAACAAATGGCAATCGACTTCACAAAGCTTAACTTACAGACCATCATTGCTTTGCTCTCCTGTTATACTTTCCGTTTTTTTCACTTGGTGGCTTCGACAACTCCCCTGAAATAACCGATCGATTCGGCAATCCCCATGTAAGGATCATTCATGTCTTTTTCATGTTCCAGGCTGACAACGCCGGAATAGCCTACCTTTCGCAGCATTTTTACAAATGCGGGAATATCGATAATCCCCCGGCCAACCTCGAGCGAATACCCCAGCTTGGTATCTCCGGTCACGTCCTTCAGGTGAATATCAAACACCCGCGAATGATACTTCTTCAGGTCAGCCACCGGATCTTTCCCGTTACGGGTATCATGACCAATGTCCAGACACATCCCGATCCTCGGGTCAAGGTCTTTTACATGGTCCCAGACATCGTCGGCATCGGGATAGACCTTCGTATCGGGACCATGAAGGTGAATGGCATAATGAAAACCATACTCCTTTACCTTCTGATCCACATAAGGTAAAAGGTCATAGTTCGGCACGCCCACGATCATCTTCACCCCTGCCCTTTTGGCATACTCAAACCCACGGTCTATTTCTTCCTTACTTTTCATGTAAATTGGTCCCACGGCATAACCGGTCACTCCTTTCTCCTTTAACTTCGCATGAAAAGCGGCTATTTGTTCATCCGTGCTGTTCAACGGCAGATGAAAATCCTTGATACATAAATAATGGACGTCAGCCTTTTGCATGGTTTGAAGGTTTTTGTCCAGATCGGCAATTTTGGCAAATGAATAACCTGCCATTCCAAGCTTGAAATTTTCACCCGTTTCAGGCGCCGGCTGAGGACCCGGACGTTCCTGACCAGATACGGAGGAGATCAGCATGATCCCCAATAAAAATAAAATACTTCTTTTCATTTTTTTTAGATTTTTAGATT
>CAZOYZ010000658.1:0-2833 GCA_964584045.1 uncultured Prolixibacteraceae bacterium
CTGGTCTCGATTGTACTCCTGATCGCCTTGTTAAACTATGCAAACACCATTTTATCCGGGGCGTCCGAAAGCATTAAAAAAATTGGCGTCAGGTCGGTAAACGGCTCTTCCCGGGCAAACAACATACGCTTTCTGATTTACCAGGCAGTTTTACCGAGCATCATTGCCGTGACGTTTGCATTCTTTATAAGCTATCCGGTAAAAGATATAATGGGCAGTTTTTTAAGTATTGCAATGCCTGATTTAAAGTTTTCCTACTTTTTAATTGTGCTTTTAATCGGAGTTATAACCGGCATACTGATTGGGTTGTTCCCGGCAATAAGATTTACGTCGTATAAAATTACAAGTTCATTAAAAGAAAGGAACGATTCGGGCAGAAAGGTAAACAGATTGGGAAATATATTTTCCGTTGCCCAGTTTGCTGCTTCAATTGCCCTGATCATTTCAGTTTTTACCATCTACAAACAGATGAGTTTTGTGTTTACTGAAAGCAGTAAAAATCTGGCTGAAGGAGCGGTTATTTATATGCCAATTGCAAACCGGGCTGCACAAACCGCAACGACAATCAAAAGAATTGAGGAGTCATTAAAACAATTTTCTGAAATAGAAGACGTGAGTACCAGCCTGCACATACCCGGCGATGAACATTACTCTAATCTAAGAATACCGCTTGTTAAAGACGGCGCAGAAGAGCTTATTGACGTTAACCACAACATGGTCGGAATTGACTATCCTGAAGTTATGAGTTTCAAAATTGCAGAAGGCAGGTTTTTTGACCCCAACGTTAAATCAGACTACCGGTCGTATATTGTAAATGAGGCGTTTATCAGCAAATATGGCATTCAGGATATTTCGGGTACATCTTTGAAAGGCTCGCCGGTAATAGGGGTGATAAAAGATTTTCATTACAATTCGTTGCATAATAAGATTGAACCACTGGCCATCCGATACGAAGAATTGTACCAGTCGCGGATTGTTTTAAAACTGGCATCAGCTAATATTTCGTTGACCGAAGTTGTAAATAAAATTACCAAAGCAACCAATGAAATTGACAATGCGGCCATATCTGATGTCCTTTTCCTCGACCAACACATTGGCAAATTGTATGAAAAGGAGGTACAAGCTTCCAATATCTTATTTGTTCTGGCGTTGTTTTCCATCCTCATTTCAAGTATGGGACTTTTTTCCATGTCCATGTTAATTTCGGAAATGAGAACTAAGGAAATCGGCATCCGTAAAGTGAACGGCGCCCGAGTGGCCGAAATACTGGCCATGCTTAACATGGACTTTGTGAAATGGGTTATGATTGCTTTTGTGATTGCCACGCCCGTTGCTTACTACGCCATGAACAAATGGCTGGAGAATTTTGCCTATAAAACCAGCCTGAGTTGGTGGATCTTTGCTCTGGCCGGCTTGCTGGCCTTGGGAATTGCCCTCCTGACCGTAAGCTGGCAAAGCTGGAAAGCTGCCACCCGGAATCCGGTGGAGGCGCTGAGGTATGAATAAGAGACGGGCAGAAATCCGGTTCGACCGGCTGATCTGAAGAATGGATGAGTATAACAGTTTAAGGGATTGCCTTTTTAGTTACATCAAAAATTCATCAAAATTGTCGCGGTGTATTACTTTGAAGATGCCGGGGGTGTAGTTATTTAAGAATTGTTTTGGCGGTTTTACCCGTGCATCAGGATTCCACTTGAATTCATATGCTGAAATCTTTCCTTCGGATTGTTCAATAAAATCAATTTCTTTCTGCTCCCTGGTTCTCCAAAACCAGTAATTCACCCACTTATTAGAATAATTCAGGTATTTGACCCTCTCAGAAACAAGATAATTTTCCCATAGTGCGCCTACGTCAGTTCTGCTCTCCGGCTGATCAAACCTGGCAATTAATGCGTTTCTTATTCCATTGTCAAAAAAGTAGATCTTTTTGCTGTATTTCAGTTCATTTCTCAGGTTCTTGCTGAAAGAACCCAGGCGGAAAATGATATAAGTTTGTTCCAGTAACTGTACATATTTTTCAACCGTCTTCGAATCTAATCCACAAAGTTGCCCTAATTCATTATAGGAGACCTGCGAACCGATCTGAAAGGCAAGAGCCTGCAGAAGCTTTAATAGCTTCTCGGGTTTTTTGATCTGTTCCCACATCAGGATGTCCTTGTACAAATAACTGTCAGACAGTTGTTTTAAAATTTCCTTTTCTGACCCTTGATGAGTAACGACGTCGGGATAATAACCATAAATCAACCGGTGCGGGAGGAGCCTTTTTTCTTCCAGCAGTCCATGATGGTTAACCATTTCGGCGAATGAAAGAGGAAATAGTTGATATTCCCATTTCCTTCCTGTCAAAGGTTCATTCACTTTGTTTGCCAGGTCGAACGACGAGCTTCCGGTGGCGATCAGTTGTACTTCCGGTATCGAGTCAGTGATTAGTTTTAGTCGTAATCCGATATCCCCGATCCGTTGCGCTTCATCGATGATTATATATTTTTTCTTTCCAATAATTGCTTTTAGTCTGCTTGACGAAATGGTCGAAAATAAATTTTGGACATCCAACTCATCTGCATTTAACCAAAGTGTATCGTCCCTGTCCTGAAAGAGTGATTTTAAAAGAGTTGTTTTGCCGACCTGACGTGCCCCAACCAGAATAATTGCTTTTGATTGATTTAGCTTTGACCGGATGGTGGTTTCCAATAGACGTGGTATCATTTGCTATAAAATTAGTAACCAAAAATACTACTTTTTTGGATTACATTCCGAATATGTTTAAACTTTTTTGGATTACATATGCCACCCAGTAATAATGACCTCATCGATTTTGCCCGTATCCGGCAGG
>CAZOYZ010000659.1:0-1320 GCA_964584045.1 uncultured Prolixibacteraceae bacterium
AGATAAAGACAGAAGAAACAACCTGATCGTGATCTTTCTTTCCGTGGTTTTAGTTGTTGTGATCGTTTTGCTTGTCATTCAACGAAATGAACATTCGAAAATCGTATCATCCCTGAACCTGGAAAAAGAACAACTTCAAAGCGAGCTTGCGGGGATGGTGCAGAGCTATGACGCGCTAAAAACGGATAATGATACGTTGAACAGTCAGTTATTTGTTGCCCGTACCCATGTTGAGGATCTGATGCTCGAAATTGGCCAGTTGAAGAAGGCCAGTTATGCGCAGATTTCCAAATACCAGGATGAGGTTGGCTCTTTGAGACGGATCATGCGCAATTACATTGTCCAGGTCGATTCGCTGAACCGGAGAAATCAGCAACTGCTTGCGGAAAATGAGCAGGTGAAGCAGAATTATCTTGAAATAGAATCCCAAAACAAGGTTTTGCAGGAAGAGAAGGACCGGTTATCGCAGCGGGTTGAGCGGGCAGCACAGCTTGAGGCATTAAATCTCAGAGTGGCAGGGATCAATAAAAAAGGTAATGAGATCAACAACAGGGATAAAGCCGAAAAACTGATAATTAGTTTTACTCTCAGCAAAAATGTCACCGCCAAACGCGGGAACAAGAATATTTATGTGAGGATACTTAGGCCTGATCAGATCCTGTTAACGAAATCGGGCAAGGATCTTTTTCAGTTTGAGGATCTGAGAATCCCCTATTCGGCCATGAGGGAAGTTACTTATGAGGGAAATGAACTGCCGGTTAATATTTATTGGGATAACCAGGGAGCGGATCCGTTTATGCCAGGTGTTTATACCGTTGATGTTTTTGCAGACGGGAACAATATAGGGACCGCCACTTTTTCCTTCAGAAAATGAAAACAAGTAATTTGAGGGATGCGTAAAACTCATTTTGGAATGACATTTGCTAATGACATGACGTTCGAAAAGGGGAAGATTTTTTATCAAAACTTAAAAAACAGTAAGATGAAAGCAAAAAATTCTTTTGTGGTTGGTTTGATGTCTGTTGCATTCCTGCTTAGTAGCTGTGCCTCCATGAACAAGACTCAAAAAGGAGCTGTGATCGGAGCTGCAGGTGGAGGTGCTGTCGGAGCTGTTATTGGCAAGGCGTCGGGAAATACGGCGCTTGGTGCCGTAATTGGTGCTGCGGTTGGCGGCACGGCAGGTACCATCATCGGTCGTAAGATGGATAAACAGGCACAGGAAATTGAGAAATCTGTACCCGATGCCAAGGTAGAACGCGTTGGAGAGGGGATCAGTGTTGAATTCGACAGCAGTATTCTCTTTGCGTTGAACAGTTTCAA
>CAZOYZ010000659.1:1420-2824 GCA_964584045.1 uncultured Prolixibacteraceae bacterium
AAATATGACAATTCGACAGAAGCAGGCAGGGCACAGAACCGCAGGGTGGAATTTGTCATTACTGCCAATGAGAAGATGATCTCTGACGCACAGAAAGAAGCCGGACAAAAATAAAGAAAAGTCATTCCGCCTTCTTCCTGCCTTCGGAGGACTGACAGATTTTCGTCTAGGCCTTCAGGATCGTTTCTATTTGGTTCAGTTCCTCTTCCGAAAAGTTCATGCGGGAAATCATCCCGGCACTATCTTCCAGTTGGAAGACTGAACTGGCACCAATGAGCACAGAGGTAACGCGTTTATCTTTCAGCAACCAGGCCAGGGCCATCTGGGCGAGAGATTGGCCGCGACTCATTGCAACGGCATTTAACTTTGCCACTTTCCCGATAGTGGGCGCCACCTGGTGTGCCTTCAGGAATCCCCAGGATTTGGATGCTCTTGAACCCTCGGGGATGCCCGTCAGGTATTTGTTGGTGAGCAGACCCTGAGCCAAAGGAGAAAAAGCGATGCATCCTATGCCTTCTTCCTTCAGGATGCGAAGAAGATCTTCTTCCACCCACCGCTCAAACATGGAATATTTGGGCTGATGGATCAGGCACGGGGTGTTTAGCCCGCGCAGGATGCGGGAAGCTTCCCGGGTCAGGTCGGGCGGATAGTTTGAAATGCCCGCATAAAGCGCCTTGCCCTGACGGACTGCATGGTCCAGTGCCATCATGGTCTCCTCAAGCGGAGTATCCGGATCAGGACGGTGAGCGTAAAAAATGTCGACGTAATCCAGCCCCATCCGTTTTAAGCTTTGATCAAGACTGGCCAGCAGATATTTCCGGCTTCCCCATTCTCCGTATGGGCCCGGCCACATCAGGTAACCGGCTTTCGTGGAGATGATCAGCTCATCACGATAACGAGCAAGGTCATGTTTCAGTATCTTTCCGAAGCTTTCTTCTGCAGAACCCGGCGGAGGGCCGTAATTATTGGCAAGGTCAAAATGGGTGATCCCCAGATCAAACGCACGCAGTGCCATGGTCCGGCCATTTTCAAACACATCCACACCCCCAAAGTTATGCCAAAGCCCGAGCGAAAGGACGGGCAGTTTTAACCCGGAACGCCCGCAACGACGATACGGCATCGTTTCATACCGTTTTAAATTTGCAACATATTCCATGTTCTCTCTGTATTCGTATGCCTGACAAATATAAAAGCTTCAAACCGAAAACTGATCATGATCGCTGTTTTTTTGAAGTTTCGGTGTATATTCTGAGGGGGAAAACTTTAAAGTTTTTTTTACGTTTTATCTACAGGAATTTAAAAACCGGTATGTATGGAAGAAGGTAAAACCCCGGCACCAATTTATGTCGTTTCAGGAGGCAAGGGACTGGCGGGGAATAATATGGTACAGTCGTTGCTGATCCA
>CAZOYZ010000660.1:0-2807 GCA_964584045.1 uncultured Prolixibacteraceae bacterium
GTCTTCCTGTTTTTTTTATTTTCTTTTTACCATTTATCGGGTCAGGATAATCTGATTCATTTGTCTGATAAAAGGGAAGTGTTCGTTGACCGTTATCTGATCGAAAGGTTCGATGGAGCCCAAATCGTGATGCATCATCCTGTTGATGAGGGGATTGTTCTTCATTTTGACCATCCCTGGGAAGGGCCCTTTTGCGGGTATTGTACCGTCATTAAGGATGGAGATCGCTTTCTGGTGTATTACAGGGGAAGGCCCGGGGGCAAGGATGGCACAAATATGGAGACCACCTGTATTGCGGAGTCAAGCGACGGGATCCGTTGGAGCAAGCCCGATTTAAAGTTGTATGAGATTAACGGTTCATGGAATAATAACGTGATCCTCGCAAACGATGCACCGGCAAGTCATAATTTCAGCCCATTTTTGGATACCAACCCTGATGCGAAGCCTGATCAGAAATACAAGGCTTTGGCCGGCACAAAAAGGAGCGGGTTGATGGCTTACACGTCACCCGACGGGATCCATTGGAAAAAGTTGAAAGAGGGGGCAGTTTTTACAGATGGCCTGTTCGACTCCCAAAATGTTTCCTTTTGGTCTGAACAGGAGAAAAAGTATCTGTGTTATTTCAGGACCTGGACGGAAGATGGATTTTCAGGATTTCGCAGTGTCGGGCGGACCACCTCTCCGGATTTTATCCATTGGGGCGCCCCTGAGCAAATGACCTTTGGCGATACTCCCCTTGAACATTTGTATACCCAGCAAACCAGTCCTTATTTCCGGGCTCCTCACATTTATGTGGCCATAGGCGGCAGGTTTATGCCGGGTCGCCAGGTATTGACCGAAGAACAGGCAAAGGAGTTAAACGTTAATCCGGGCTATTTCAAGGATTGTTCCGACGCCTATCTGATGACCAGCCGTGGCGGCAATGTGTATGACCGGACCTTCATGGAGGCCTTCATTCGTCCGGGAATAGGCTTGGATAACTGGGTTTCACGATCCAATTACCCGGCTCTGAATGTGGTTCAGACCGGCCCTTCAGAGATGTCGGTCTATGTCAACCAGGATTACGCGCAGCCCACGGCCCATTTGCACCGTTATTCCCTTCGCCTGGACGGGTTCACTTCAATTTCTGCTCCCTACAAAGGTGGTGAGGTGCTGACCAAACCTTTTACCTTTTCAGGTCGTGAACTGGAGATCAACTATGCCACATCGGCAGTGGGTGAGATCCGTTTTGAGATCCGGGATGAAAACGGGGTTCCGGTCCCTGGTTTTACATTGGAGGAATCTCAGGCTGTGATCGGCAACGAGATCGCCCGGGTGGTTTCCTGGCAAGGGGATTTACAGAAATTGTCCGGTTCAACCATTCGGTTGAGGATTTGTATGAAAGATGCGGACTTATATGCGATCCGGTTCAGATGATGTGTACTTTTGTGGTAAAAACCGAATCAGCAGGATCACATCAGATCGGTTACCCTGAATCTAACTATGACTAATTGATATAAAACTAATTTATGAGAGCAAAGAAAATAACCGGCTTCTTATTGATCGGGGCCTTTATCCTTAATTTATCTTGCGGGGCGTCAGGCAAGCCTGACCAGGCTGTCGTCCGTAAAGTCAAAGATATTGTGATTTATAAGGACGCTCAGTTCTATTCGTCATTTCCTTCTGTTGTGAAAGCAAAAAACGGGGAATTTCTGGTGGCTTTCCGGCGGGCTCCCGACCGGAAAATATTTGGAGAACCGGGTACCAATCACGTTGATCCAAACAGTTATTTGATGCAGGTCCGGTCGAAAGACGGAGAGAACTGGACAAAAGAACCGGAATTGATCTATGCTCATCCTTTCGGCGGTTCACAGGATCCCTGTCTGTTAAAATTACGCGACGGAACGCTGCTTTGTACAAGTTACGGATGGGCTTTTGTCCTTCCTTCCGGTGTACAAAACCTTAAGGAGCCCTATTCTATGGCAAGCGGCCGGGCTTTTTTCCTTGGGGGCTATCTGTTACGTTCGTCCGATCACGGAAAGAGCTGGCAGGGACCAATCTATCCGCCGCACATTGATCCGGAGATCCATTACAGCGCGCTGGGCGTGCCACTTCCGGCCTATAACCGGGGAGCATTGTGTGAAGGGAAAAGCGGCCGTATTTTCTGGGTCGTGGCGGCTAGCGACGCTCAGGCTCCCAAAAAGACATCGAATTATTTGCTGGTTTCGGATGATGGAGGAACTACATGGAAGTATTCCGGCCTGGTCGCAGCCGATGAAAAGGCATCCTTTAATGAAACGTCGGTCTATGAAACGCCTAAAGGGGATATCGTGGCTTTTATGAGAACGGCCGGGATGGACGATCAGGCTTGTATTGCGCGTTCCACGGATGGGGGAAAGACCTTTCAGTGGGGAAAGATGGGGTTTCAGGGACACCCTTTAAATGCGCTGCGGTTACCAGATGAACGGGTATTGCTGACATATGGCTACCGCCACGAGCCTTACGGTATCCGGGCAAGGATACTGAATCCTGAATGTACAGACTTTGCAACGGCTCCGGAAATCGTTTTAAGGGATGACGGTGTAAACGGCGACCTGGGATATAGCTGGCCCGTCCAGTTGGACAAAAACAGGGTCTTGGTCGTTTATTATTTTAGCACAACCGACGGGTGCAGGCATATTGCCGGCACGATCCTGGAGATCAATACGGTAAAGAAGAAGCAAAAATCGAACGAATCCCTCAACAGGAATCTATGAAATCATCTGCTATCGAAGGTACCGCGGTACCCGGATCAAAGCTGGCCAGGGGAGCATGGATGGTCGTCGGTT
>CAZOYZ010000661.1:0-2806 GCA_964584045.1 uncultured Prolixibacteraceae bacterium
CATAATCTCTTTTGTAAAGGTATTTTGACGTAAAAACCAGCAGCAGGCCACAAACCGCCCAGACGACTGCCAGCATGGAAAGGCCGAACGAAAGGCCAAACAAGGGCTTCATATAGCCCAGGATAATCGGAGACATGGACCCAACCAGGAAGCCGGTCATAATCATGACACCCGATGCCGATGAATGATATTTTTCGGGAATCACATCATACAGGACCGTATAGGTATTGGCATCAAAGAATGCCCGGGCAAAACCGAAGCCCGCAAATCCGATATAAATCGTCGCCGGCACACCCGAATGACTCATCATCACAATGAAGGGAACCGCGATCAACAGACCGATACCCTGCATCATCATGCGCGAGGCCGGATTCTTTTTGGCAAACTTGTCGGAATACTTGCCGGCCAGAATAACCCCGATAAAGGCGAATAAATGGGTATAAAACATGGAGTGGAAGCCGGCGGAAGAAAGGCTCATATCAAACTTCTCATACAGGTAAGTCGGCATCCAGGTCAGATAGCCGGTCAGCACAAAAATGAGCCCGCTGAAACCGATCGTAAGCATCAGCGCGGTGGGTGTGCCGAAAAGCACTTTAAAACCTTCCCATAAGCGCACTTTCTCTTGTTGCTTTTCTTCCTGCTGATCTTTTTTATCTTTCAGCCTGAGCATCAAGACAATCCCGTGGATAACGCCCACCGCACCAAATACATAGAAAGCATTTCGCCAACCGTAACGCTCGCCAATATAGCCGGCAATATAGCCGCTCAGAATAATTCCGACATAGTAGGAAGTCTGATGGATGGACATGGCAAAAGCCCGGGTCCCTTTATGATATTGGGCCAGCAGGGAATAATTGGCCGGACCAAAAAAGGCTTCGCCGCCGCCGGTTGCGATGCTTCGCATCAAAATCAGCGTCAGCACCCCATTGCTCAGGCCCGTAAACATGGTGGCAACGCTCCAGAATAAAATACTCAGCGCCACAATCCATTTCTTACTGAAAATATCGCCCACATATCCGGCCAGCGGAACCAGCAAGGCATATACCAGATTAAAGGCAGTGGCAATGGACCCGATCTGAAGATCGGATAAATGCAGGTCGGCCTTTATCAGAGGTAAAACCACATTGAAAACCTGCCGGTCGGCCTGGTTCAGGAAGAACGCGATCCATAAGAGCGCCAGTACCTCCCACTTGTATTGCCTGTTTTCTTTCATCATAACAACTGAGGATTTTGATCATCTGGACTACACCACTGCAAAACGAATATATACTGTGGTGTGGTGTGGTGCAAATCTAAAACAGATTTATTAGTTTTGCAACTAAATATGCATTATTTTTGCAACATCAGCATAAACAGGTGCCAGATATGGAGCTAAGGATTAAGATTGATGCCGGATCACAGGCCCTCGTTTACAAGCAGCTTATTCGGTCTGTTAGTATCTGATATCCTGCGGACAGATTCACAAATGGAATTAATGAACTAACTTTTAAATTATTAATCATGGTCCGAAGATTTAATCCGTTTATTATTCTCCTTTTCCTGATTCAAACTTTTGGCTTTGCACAGGTACATCCCTTTTCAAACGAAGTTGTTATTGACACCTACGGAAGCGAAACGATGCCCTTTGCCAGAGGTGAAGTGAGGAGGACACAAATGACTATGCCCGAATTTCCTGTCAGGTACTCCGCCAGCTATTTTCCAACTCTGGATAAGATTACTGACATTGTTGCCAGGTGGGATAAGTTAAATCCTCCGCAAGGTTTTAGGGCAACATTCCATAAACTTTTAAATGTTGCTTACGATGAAGAAATCTACAAATATCACGGCGATGATCCTTCACCGCATCGTGTCCCGGAACTGAGAATAATATTCGAACCTTATTATAAAAGCGGGACAGGTGAACCGAAAGTCGCAGAAATTGGCATAAGTGCGCACGCCAGCCTAAGGATCAATAATCCTTACATGGTCGCCGGATCACCGATTATTGCCGGTATCTATTTATGTCCGCTCAAGACTGCTGATTTTTACGGTTTCCCGATTTATGAGACCACCAACGGTGAGGTAACGATCATCTATAAAAAACAAGTTCCGCTTTTCATCCCGGTTTCACAAGAGGAATATATCAATGCTCACATTTCTTTCTGGGAAAGTGAAATTGCAGACAACCTGACGGAGCAAAAAAAGCCTGAGAACCAATTGAGCGTCAGGGAAACTGTTGACAGTGGAAAAGCGGAGCGTCAGGCAGCTCTGGAAAAAGCGTACCAGGAATTGCTGAAATACGACAAAAATGCTGCAGAAGAACTGAAAAGGTCGATGACGGAAACGGAGGAACAGCTTTCTTCCAGTATGGCGACCGACCCGGATGCTGCTTACTCGAAAAATGATTTGCTTGAAAACGGGAATGAAATTGCACGGCAGACGATAAAAGCGTTAAAAGCGGAGCTGGCTGCGCTTTCGCCCGAACAACGAAAAAAACAGGCACACTATCATGTGGATGCAATGGAAACGTACCACAACCATTCGGGATTGGTTCCGTTTGAAAAGGCGAAACCACGCATAAATTGCGATCCGCTTATCCGAATAAACAAAAATACTGTCGATGCAAATAATCCTGAACCACAACTAATGGTTATCACGTGGAACATTCTCTTTTCCAGCACAAAAAGCCACCAAAGCCCACGCTTCTTTGATGATGACGAAGAACGTCACCGCGCAAATACGGGAGACAGAGGCATTGCAGAATTGTATAAGCAAAAAGAAATCTGGGAAAGTATTTTTGGACTGGTAGTAAATGATTGATCGCAAG
>CAZOYZ010000662.1:0-2801 GCA_964584045.1 uncultured Prolixibacteraceae bacterium
CTTTTTTTTAATTGTTTCCTGATCGGTGTACTTCTGGTAATGTCGTGTGACGGCCCTTCCAGGAAACCGGCCGACTACGTTGATCCTTTTATCTGCACCCAGGACGATCACGGGCAGTGGGACCCCTCGGCAACGGTGCCGTTTGGACTGGTCAAACTCGGTCCCGACAGCTATCCCAGCAGCCTTACCGGTGACGGCGATTTTGCCCATTCGGGTTACAATTTTTCCGATTCCGTCGCCCGGGGATTCAGCCATTTCCACAAAGGAAGCTCGGGCGGTACCCGCGTGGGTAACCGTGCAGGGAAGCTATCGGTTATCCCCTTCACCGGTGAGCAACCGGACACCTTTTTCATGAATCCGCTGGCTGATATGGACAAAGCTTCGGAAAAGGCAAAGGCCGGCTATTATTCGGTCAGACTGAAAAATCCGGATGTTCTGGTCGAACTTACTGCCACGCCTCACGCCGGAATTCATCGCTATACGTTTCCGTCCGGAGAAACAGCCCGTCTCTTTTTGAATGAAGGGAATACCGGAAGTTCTTCGGCCATTTCCTTTAAACAGACTGACGAATATACGCTTGAAGGATTGATGAATATCTGGGCGGGAGTTCGTTTCATTATTAAATTTGATCAGCCGGTGCTGGCATTTCAGACCTGGACCGGTTCGGCACGGGAGGAAGGATTGCTGGAGGAAGCGTTTCCTGACGGCGGACTGGTTTGTTCGTTCGGCGACCTGGAAGGCAAGCCGCTGACAGTGAAAACCGGCGTTTCGCTGACCAGTATCGAAGCCGCCCGCAATAATTTTAACACAGAATGCGCTGACCTGAATTTTGAACAGATCAGGCAAAAAGCCTCCGACCTTTGGGACGAAAAACTCTCCGGAATACAAGTGGAGGGGAATGAAGAATACAAAACCATTTTTTATACGGCGCTGTACCATTCCATGTTTTTGCCGGTCGTCCTGAGCGATGTCGAAGGAACCTATCCGGGGCTTGATGAGCAGATCCACCGGGCAGACGGCTACCGGCATCACTTCGACTATGCCTTCTGGGATTCGTTCCGGACGAAATATCCGCTTTACAGTCTGTATCTGCCTGGCACCTACAAGGAGATTGTGCAGTCGTTGCGCGATATATACGAGCAGGCCGATAACAGCGCTCCTTTCCCTGAGAGCGACCATACCCCCCACGGTTCGGGTTTTGGCTATTATGGAAAAAACCGCTATATGCCCTTCGGCAATTGCCGTAACGAACATCAGTTGATGGTGATGGTCGATGCCTGGGCAAAGGGGTTGTTTGTACCGGATATGAAAACCGTTTATCCTCATTTAAGAAAAGAGGCCATGGTGCAGATGCCCGAAAAATATGATTCGATCGGTTACATCCCTGCCCGACCTGACCAGACAGGCGAATACGCCTGGGACAACTGGTGCCTGGCGCAGGTGGCCAAATCACTCGGTGACGATTACGGGTATTTTATGAAACGGTCTGACTACTGGAAGAGCACGTGGGACAGTACACTTCAGTTTTTCAGGGCCCGCGCTGCCGACGGCAGCTGGCTCGATTTTCCTGAAGATCCGACTGTAAACCGCGAAAAATACACCTATGAAGGTACCAAATGGCAGTACCGGTGGAATGTGCTGCACGACGTTCCGGGGCTGATCAGCATGTTTGGCGGGAAAGAGAATTTTGCCAGGCAACTGGAATATTTCTTTGACAATGACCTGTACACGGCCGGTAATCAGATCGACCTGCATGCCCCGTTCCTGTTTAACCTGGCAGGAGAGCCCTGGTTATCCCAGAAATGGGTAACCCGCATCCTGACGCAGCCCATGCCACAGCTTTACGGAACCCACAATTTTTTTCCCGAGCCTGTTGTAGACCGGATCTATAAAGCCACTCCCGACGGATATCTGGAGGAAATGGATTGCGATTACGGATGTATGGCTTCCTGGTACGCGATGAGCGCGATGGGCCTCTTCCAGGTTTGCCCCGGCAATCCGGTGTACCAGATCACGTCGCCGATCTTTGACAAGATCACGATCCGTCTCGACCCGGAATGTTATACGGGAAAATCATTTACGATCAGGGCCGGTAAGCTGAGCGCGGAAAACTGTTACATCCAGTCGGCCGTCCTGAACGGGAAACCGATAAATCGATGCTGGTTAAGTCACGATGAGATCGTAAAAGGCGGAGAACTCGTGCTTGAAATGGGAAGTGAACCCAATAAAAGCTGGGGAATCGAGTAAATTATTCTGATGCGCCTTTTCCCGGACCATTCATTGAGCTCAGGGTGAGCGTGAAATTTCGGCAATACAGATTCGAATATCAAAAATAAACTACATGAGACTTTTATTAACGTTTGTTTTTTCCACGTTTTTTCTAGTCAACTATGGACAGCAGCCGGGTAGCCCGGCTGCTGTTAAGGAGTGGGTGGAAGCGCATTTTTCGAAAGGGAAAATTCCTCCTTTTTCGTTCGTATATGGAGGAAGCCATTCGGATAAATTCATCCGCAACTGGGAATTCAGCACCGAAAAGCTCCCTTCTGAAGAGCCGTCGGTCGAAAAGACGGTATACACATGGTTGGAGCGGGGAAACGGCTTAACGGTCAGATGCCTGCTAACGCAGTATAAGGATTTTCCGGCGGTCGAATGGGTATTGCATTTCGCAAACAAATCAGGCAGAAACTCACAGACAATTACAAAAGCTGCCGCGCTGGATCATTCTTTTGTCGCGGAAAACAAGGGCGAGTTCATCCTTCACCATTCCAAAGGCAGTGATCATGACCGCAGCGACTTCCTTC